>JBGTEH010000095.1:0-3010 GCA_041747915.1 Ilumatobacteraceae bacterium | reverse complement strand
CTCGATGTTCTCGGCCGTCTCGATACGTTCCACGAGGTACTGCGACATGCCCGCGGCGAGCGAATCACCACGCACGAGCAGCACCACACGCTTGGCGAACTGAGCGAGGTGGAGCGCGGCTTGACCGGCGGAGTTGGCGGCCCCGACGATGTAGACGTCGTCGCCCTCCACAGCTCGGGCGTCGTTGGCCGATGCGCCGTAGAAGACGCCCTTGCCGGTGAGTTCGCTGATGCCGTCGGCAGCGAGCAGGCGGTACGACACGCCCGTGGCAACGATGACGGCGCGGGCCTCGATCTCGCTGCCGTCATCGAAGCGGATCGCATGGATGCAGCCTCGCGGTTCGAGTGATTCGACCGATCGCGCGAGCACCATTTCGGCACCGAGGCGACGGGCCTGAGTGGTGGCCCGATGCGAAAGGTCCGCTCGCTCAACCCGTTTGGGAAGCCGAGATAGTTCTCGATACGCGCACTTTGGCCGGCCTGCCCGCCGGGCGCGTCTCGCTCGATGACCGCCACCAGCAGCCCCTCCGACGACGCGTAGACCGCTGCGGCGAGCCCGGCCGGTCCCGCACCGACCACGACCACGTCGTACAACGCTGACTCGGCCCGGGTACTCAGCCCGAGCGCATCGGCGAGTTCCGCCATCGTTGCGCCGCGCAGCACGCTCCCGTCGGTCATCAGCACCAACGGAAGTTCCGAACCGGCGCCATCGAAGAGTTCGAACAACCGCTGCGCCTCCGCATCGCGTTCGAGTTCGAGCCATTGGTAGGCAACGTGATTGCGGGCGAGGAACATGCGCGTGTCGTAGCTGCGTTCGGACCACTTGTTGCCGACGATGCGCACCCCGTCGAACCGGCTGTTGGCGCTGTCCCACTCGTCGAGCAGATCGTCGAGGACCGGGTAGAGGCGCTCCTCGGGTGGCGCCCACGGCTTCATCAGATAGTGATCGAGACCGATGTCGTTGATCGCCTTGATGGCCACATCGGTATCGGCGTATGCGGTCAACAGAACACGCTTGGCGCCGGGCGTGATCGGTCGAGAGCGCTCCAGAAGTTCGATGCCCGTCATCTCCGGCATCCGGTGGTCGGACACGATGAGGGCCACCGGCAGGTCGCGCTGCGCGAGCTCGTCGAGCGTGGCGAGGGCCTCGGCACCCGACGACGCCCGCACGATGCGGTACCGGTCGGCGTAGCGCGATCTCAGGTCGCGGGTGATCGCTTGTGAGACGGTGACGTCGTCATCAACGGTGAGGATGATCGGACGTGGCATGTGTCTTCCACTGGTCGGCCTGCCCCGACGGCACGCAGTGAACGAACGCTAGCCGACTGTCAGTTCTCCGTTTGCGGCGCGAATTGGGTGACCCGGCCCACCCGAAGTTCACCACAAACAAATCGCCGTTTGCGGCGCGAATTGGGTGACCCGGCCCACCCGAAGTTCACCACAAACGACGGGTTGCGGGGCGGGTGAGCGAGGGTCAGTCGCCTTGCTTTCCCTTGCCGTTGCCCTTGCCATTGCTTCCGGCGTTGTCGGGCTTGCCGGTGGCCTTCGGCGGCTTCTGTTCGTCGACCTCGGTCTCCTCGGTCTCCTCGACTTCGTCGTCGTCGTCGGACTCGTCGGCCGCATCTTCCGCCTTGTCGGCCTTGCCACACGAGGAGTGGGCAGCGTCGCGCACCTCGACGTCTTCGAACGGCGACTCGCCGCGGGCGACGGCACTGACCGTCTTGCCGTGATTGCCGTCGAGGCAGGTGGTCTCGTCGAAGGCGGTGTCCGGATCGTTCTCGTGGGCGACGGTCTCGTCGACAACGACGGCCGGCAAGTCCTCGGCGAGGACCTCTTCGTCGAGCACCTCTTCGTCGAGCACCTCTTCCTCGAGCACCTCCTGCTCGGGTGCCTCGTCCTCGGCATCTTCCTCGACGAGCGGCGTCTCCTCCTCGGGCGCCTCCTCCTCCGGCACCTCCTCCACGACGGGGGCCGGTTCCTCGAGAACGGGATCCTCACCGTCGAGGAGACCACCGGGTCCGGCGGCGGCAACGCCACCGAAACCGATGATTCCGGCAGCGATCAGGGTGGCCACGCGGGCGCGGCGAGATGTGAACATGGTGTTTCCCTCCGAGGAGTGATGAGCAGCAGCCATGAGCTCGACAACCTCGCGTTGACCGATGTGCTCGGCCGGTGTCGCAGGGCTGCGCAACGTGACGAGCAGGTCGTCGAGGTCGTCGGATTCGGTCATGGCACACTCTTCATCGCCGGGGCGGCGCCGACCGTTACAGACAACTTGCGACGCAGCCGAGCGAGGCCACGGTGCACCAGGATCCGCACGTTGCCCTCGGTCGTGCCCATCACCGACGCGACGTCGGCGACCGAGAGGTCGTTGACCACCCGCAACATCACCGCCTCGGCGAGATTGTCCGGCAACGTCGACACGAGCGCGATCGCACGGTCGAGCGCGTCGATCCGGTCCAGGTCGACATCGGCGCCGGCGGCATGAATGATTGTGCGATCGGCGGATCGGATCTTGACGTCATCGCGCCGCACGCTCCGGCGAATCGCGTCGACGCTGCGACGGTGGGCGATGGTGAACAACCAGCGACGGAAGTCGTCGTCGTCGCCCTCGAAACGCTCGATCGATCGTGCGACGTCGACCCACACCTGGGAGGCGACATCGTCGGGTGACTGGGTTCGGCGGGCTCGCAAGTAGCGCAGTAGCGGGGCCTGATGCCTGAGCCACAACTCGGCGAGGGCATCACCGTCGCCGCGCCCCCACATGCCCCTTCATCGGCACCCGAACCCCGCCCCTTGACGTTTCAGTCGAACGGTTCGATCCGCCACACATCGCCGTCGGAACGCACGTAGCCAGCGCAGGGCTCCCAGTGGGTACCGAGCACGAGGTCGGCGGTGTCCGCGCGCTCGGCGAAGAACGCGCGGCGAGTTGCCTCGGCCCGCTCGGGTTCGACATCGAACGAACTGCCCCACTCGGGATGAGCGGCCTGACAGACCATGTGCGACAGGTC
>JBGTEH010000094.1:0-3437 GCA_041747915.1 Ilumatobacteraceae bacterium | reverse complement strand
GCCGTCATCGTCGTCCTCATCACCGCCGTGCTGGCATTCGGGGCGCGCAACATCGAGTTCGCCACCGGACAGGACAGCTATCTCAACCCCGATTCGCAGATCGCCATCGACAACGTCGCGTTCCAGGACGACTTCGGCGGCGAGACCGTGATCCTGCTCTTCTCCTCCAACGACGGATCGGATGTCAGCGAGCTGTATTCGGATGCGAACCTGGCCGAACTCGAACGCATCACCGAGGAGTTGAGCGCCGTCGAGGGCAGCTATGCAGTCGTCACCCCGCTGACATCGCTGACCTTCAGCGCCAACCTGCTGGCCGGCGGTGTCAGCTCCGTCGGATCGTCGGCTCTGTTGGCTGCGGCACAGCGCGACGAGGCCGGGGCCGCCGTGCGTCAGGCCGACATCGCCACGTCGCTCGCACGCCTCGGTGAAATTCCCGAGGACGAACGGGTCATCGGCAACCCCGCCTACAACGAACTGCTGATCTTCGACAACGGGGGCTACACCGCCGACGCCGGAACCGTGACGCCTCCACCCGATGATGAACGACGCGTCAGGCAGTCGCTGGCCTCGACGTTCCCGAACGTCGACGGCGGCGTCGTGAACGGCACTGCAGTGGGCGGCGTGGTGCTCGAGGGCAATGCCGACCTCGACACGCAGACTGCGGCGACCAAGCAGGTCATCGAGGTGCTCGACGGTGCGAGCTTCGAGGGCTTCGACCTCACGGTCACGGGCTCACCCGTCTACCTCGCCGAGATCAACGACTACCTGAAGGGCGGCATGCTCACGTTGGGCGCCGCGGCGTTGGTGCTGATGGCGATCGTGCTGGCGGTGATGTTCAGGGTCCGCTGGCGGCTGCTGCCGTTGCTGGCCGTGGTCATCGGGGTGGTGTGGGCGTTCTCCATCCTCGGCCTGATCGGCATCAACCTGTCGCTCGTGACCATCTCGGGGCTCCCGATCCTGATCGGCGTCGGTATCGACTTCGCGATCCAGGTTCACAACCGCGTGGAAGAAGAGGTGGTTCTCGACAAGGAGGCCCATCCGATCGCCGAGACGCTGGCGAACCTCGCGCCGCCGTTGATCGCGGCCACCCTGACCGGCGTCGTCGCGTTCCTCGCGCTGCGGATCTCGAAGGTGCCGATGATCCGCGATTTCGGCATCCTGCTCGCCGTCGGCATCACGGTGCTCGTGATCGTCGGCATCGTCGTGCCGGCATCAGCGCTCGGCATCCGCGAGTACAAGAAGCGGACCGAGGTACGGCCGGAGTCGTTGGTCGAACGCATCGTCGTCAAGCTCGGTGGGATCCCCATCAAGTTCGGCCTTCCGTTGGTGATCATCTCGGGCGTGCTGTTCCTCGGCGGTGTGCTCGCCGAGGGCCGTTCGAAGATCGAGTCCGACCCGATCAAATGGGTCGATCAGGACAGCCAGGTCGTTGCCGACATCGAGCGTCTCGAGACCGAGACCGGGTTCTCGTCGACGCTCGGCGTGCTCGTGGCAGCCAACAACATCTACGACCAGGAGGTGATCGACCTCCTGTGGGACTTCACCCTCGACGCCGAAGCGCGCGACGAAGTGGTCTCCACGTCGAGCATCGTCAACACGATGGGCAAGATCATCAAGATCGACGACGCCACACCCATCCCGCCGACGTCGGACGACCTGCTCGCCTCGGTGGAACAGATGCCCGACGACATCCAGCGCGCCCTGCTGCGTGCTCCCGACGATACGACGGCGACCCAGTTGAACCTGCGTCTGGCTCAGGCCAGCCTCGACGAGCGTGCCGATCTGGTCGCCGAACTCGAAGCCGACCTGCAGGGGCGCATCGACGCACTCGACCTGCCGGCCGACAGCATTCTGCTGGTCGACCTGCCCGAGGGACAGGACCCCGTTCGCGCGACGCCGGCCGGCCTCGCCACGGTGGGCATCGGACTGCTCGAGAATCTGTCGGCCAACCGCGCCAATCTCACGTACCTGGCGCTCAGCCTCGCAGGGCTGTTCCTGGTGCTGCGGTTCCGCAGCCTCACCCGGGCGCTGCTCGCGCTGGTGCCGGTGCTGCTCGCGGTGGGGGTGTCGTCGCTCGTGGTCGGATTCCTCGGCTTCACCCTCAGCCCCCTCACGACGGTCAGCGGACCGCTGGTGATCGCCAGTTGTGCCGAGTTCTCCGTGCTGATCCTGGGTCGCTATCTCGAGGAACGCCAACGCGGGCTGACGCCGCGTGATGCAACCGACAAGGCGGCCAGCCGAACGGGCCGAGCCTTCTTCACGTCCGCGGTCACCACGATCTGCGGGTTCGCTGTGCTCATCGGGTCGGCGCTGCCGCTGCTGCGTGACTTCGGCATCATCGTCACGCTCAACGTGGCGATTGCTCTGCTCGCAGCATTGGTGGTGATGCCCCCGCTGTCGGTGTGGGTCGACGAGCGAGGATGGCTCGGGACGCAACAGCCCGTAGCCGGCCCGACGGACTCGGTACGGCTTGCAGCGGCCTTCCCCGGGCCGCAGGCGGTCGGCGCGGTGATCGGCATTGTCGGCTTCGCCGCGGCGGGTGGTGCGGTGTACGCCACTGCCGACACCGACAGCGGCACAGCCAGCACGATCGACTACGAGGCAACCCCGTTGCCCACGACGACCACGACGACACCGCCCACAACCGTTCCACCGACGACCGTGCCGGGCGACACGGTGCCAGAAGGGCCGGCAATCGATCCCGAGGGCTTCCCGAGTGAGCGGCCGACGGATTCGCTGGCCGGCACGCTGTTCGACCTGCTGGCGACGCAGAGCGTCCCTGGGAACCAGGCGAACTGTGCCATCACGACCCTCGACGAGCAGTTCGGCCTCGCCAATCTCGACACGGCTGCGGTGCTGGGGGGCGATACGACAGCGCTCGAGCCCGTGTACGTGGCGTCGGAAGCGTGTGGCATCGATCGCGCTGTGGTCGACGCCGCGCTCGCGACCCTCACCGGCGGCTGATCCTGACCACACCCAACCCGGCAATGCGTGAACAAATGGGGCGGTGGTCGCCCCATTTGTTCACGCATTCACCGGTGATGCTGGTGGTCGAGACCGGCGTCGATCCGGTGACCCCACGCTTTTCAGGCGTGTGCTCTGCCAACTGAGCTACTCGACCGTGTTGTTGCAACCATGAACACAAAAGCCACCCGCCACCTTGCGATGACGAGTGGCCCCTGCTGCGGTCCCGACGGGACTTGAACCCGCGACCTCCGGCTTGACAGGCCGGCGTGAACTCCAGACTTCACCACGGGACCAGATATGTGTTCGATGTACTTTCAGACGCCTGCGCGTCGCACCCCCAACGGGATTCGAACCCGTGCCGCCACCTTGAAAGGGTGGTGTCCTAGGCCACTAGACGATGGGGGCCTGAAGGCAATGGCCTTGTCTCGTTGAGAGCGTCCTGAATCTAGCAGCGACCGTTCGTCAATCCA
>JBGTEH010000093.1:0-5953 GCA_041747915.1 Ilumatobacteraceae bacterium | reverse complement strand
GGATCATTGGCCGTCTCACCCGGATCGAACCGGAGGTTCTCCAGCAACTCCACGCCTGGTGCCAACTCGGCGAGCCTGGCCCGAACCGGATCCATCGAGTACGCCGGGTCGGGCGCACCCTTCGGTCGGCCGAGATGACTGACCGCCACGACCTGCGCACCCCGCTCGGTCAGCCATTCGATGGTCGGCAGCGCGGCGCGGATGCGGAAGTCGTCGGTGATCTCGCCGTCGTCGTCGAGCGGCACGTTGAAGTCGGTGCGCACCAGCACCCGCTTGCCGGAGAGATCGCCGAGCTGCGACTCCAGGTCCTCCAGCGTGGGGATGGCTGCGGTCACCGGCGGACTTTGGAACCGGTGAATCCGGTGAGATCGACGAGTCGGTTCGAGTAGCCCCACTCGTTGTCGTACCACCCGTTGATCTTGACGAGCTTGCCCATGCTCATCGTGAGGCCGGCGTCGAAAACGCACGAGTGCGGGTCGGTGACGATGTCGCTCGACACGATGGGATCCTCGGTGTACTTGAGCACGCCCTTCAGCTCCTTCTTCGCAGCCGCTGCGAACGCCGCGTTGATCTGCTCGACGGTCGCCGACTTCTTCAGCGTCGCCGTGAAGTCGGTGAGCGACCCCGTCGGTGTCGGCACGCGCAGCGCCGTACCGTCGAGCTTGCCCTTCATCGACTCCATCACGAGCGACGTGGCGCGCGCTGCGCCGGTGGATGTCGGCACGATGTTGATCGCCGCAGCGCGTGCACGACGTAGGTCGTCGTGAGGTCCGTCGACGAGCACTTGGTCGCCGGTGTAGGAGTGCACGGTCGTCATCAGACCTTGCTCGATTCCGAAGCTGTCGTCGAGCACTTTGACCATCGGAACGAAACAGTTGGTGGTGCAGCTCGCGTTCGAGATCACCTTGTGCTTGCTGATGCGGAAGTCCTTGTGGTTCACGCCGTAGACGAAGGTGGCGTCTGCATTGGTGCACGGTGCCGACACGATGACGAGCGGAGCACCGCCGTCGAGGTGCGCGCTGGCTGCGTCGCGGGTGTTGAAGAAACCGGTCGACTCGATCACGACATCGACGCCGAGGTCGCCCCACGGGAGGTCGGCCGGGTTGCGCTCGCTCAGGACGCGCAGTGTGTCGGTTCCCGCTTTGATGCTCGATTTCGTCGCCGACACCTTCTCGGGATACCGCCCGAGCACCGAGTCGTACTGAAGCAGGTGGGCCATCGTGTCGATCGACCCGAGGTCGTTCACCGCCACGAAGTCGAAGTCGGCGCCGCTCGCCTTGGCGGCGCGGAAGAAGTTGCGGCCGATGCGGCCGAAACCGTTGATGCCGACTCTGATGGTCATGACGGGGTGCCTCCTGGGGCGGATGGTGCGGGGAACGGGTGGTCAACGGTGGGGGGAGCGACCATGGTTGGGTCCGACTGTAGTTCGCTGTCGATTCAGGGTCGGCAACGGCTCAGCGGGAGATGTCGCGGTGCGTCGTGCGCACGGCCACGCCTCGCTGGCGAAGCCGCGCGGCGAGCTCTTCGGCCACAGCAACCGATCGATGACGCCCGCCGGTGCAACCGACCGCCACGGTGAGATAGCTGCGTCCTTCGGCCTGGTATTGCGGCACGAGTGAGCCCAGCAGAGCGTCGAACTGATCGACGAATGCCGATCCGGCCGATGTCTCCAGCACGTAGTCACGAACCTTGGGATCGTGGCCCGTCAGCGGGCGCAGGTCGTCCTCCCAGTGGGGGTTCGGGAGGAACCGCACGTCCATCACGATGTCGGCGTCGAGGGGAAGGCCGTGCTTGAACCCGAAGCTCTCGACCGCAACCTGCAGGCGCGACCCGCTCGCCGTGTCGAAGGCGTGGTCGATGCGCTCCTTGAGTTGGTGCACGTTGAGGTCGCTCGTGTCGATCACCAGGTCTGCGGCGGCACGCACGGCTTCCAGCGTGGAGCGCTCGAGTTCGATCGACTCGACGAGACCGTCGGTCACATCGGCGAGTGGATGACGGCGGCGGGTGGCGTCGTAGCGGCGCACGAGTTCGGGCGTGGAGGCATCGAGGAACACCATCCGCACCTCGTGGCCGTCGGCACGGAGTTCGCCGACCTTGGTGAGCACCTCGGCGTGTTGGCGACCGGCAACGAGGGCCAGCCGCTCGATGCCGCTGTTGGGCTTGGCGGCCAATTCCACGATGGTGCCGATCAGCGCCGTGGGGAGGTTGTCGACCACGAACCAGCCGAGGTCCTCCAGCACGTCGGCGACACCCGACCGACCAGCCCCGGACAAACCGGTGATCAGGACGACGTCGGCCATGGCCTCACCCTACCGATCGGCACTTCGGCGCAGGCGGAGGTGCAACAGCCGAGGGATGTCGACCGCTTCGGCGTACTCGTGGGCCCGGGCGAGAAATCCTGAGGGAGGCGCCGGCTCGTCCATGCGGTCCACCGTGAAACCGTGGTCGGCCAGGCTGTTGACATATCGCGACAGCGGCCGATGGACGAACCGGATGAAGACACCGTGCTCGACCTGCTCGACGAACGCCTGCTCGGGAAGGTAGGCACCGATGCGCCAGTACTGCTCGGGCGGGTCGACCATGTGGTCGTCGATCAGGTAGCTGCCGGGGGTCTGCAGGAGGGGATGGTTCAAGAACAGGTTGAAGCGTCCAGCGGGGCGCACGACGCGTGCGACTTCGGCGATCGCCTCGTCGACATCGTCGATGTGCTCGAACACGAGGCACGCCAACGCGGCGTCGAAACTGGCGTCGGCGAACGGCAGTTGCGCCGCTCCCGAACGGACGTATGCCGCTCCCCCACCGCGCTGCTCGGCGATGCGGATCTGGTTCCAGGTCGGGTCGATTCCCACGACCGAAGCACCCTCGGCGGCGAGCAGTCGACTGATCTGACCGTCACCGCATCCGATGTCGAGGATCCGGTCGAATCCGGCCAGCTCGTCGAGCGCCATCGGCAGGATCTGCTCGACGTACTCCGGGTCGGCGCCGTCGGTGAACCCGTCGATCCACCAGGCGGCGTGGGCCTCCCACAAGTCCTCGGTCGAATCGTCGCTCACCCGGGCAGAGGTTACGGTCGAGCCATGAAGTTCTCCGTGTGGCCCAACCCAGCGCGACCGACCGCCGAGGTCCTCGACTTCGCCCGGATGGTCGACGTCGACGGGTGGTACGGGTTCTGGTTCGCTGACCACTACATGCCCAACACGGGCAGTGAGGAGATCCAGCCTGGCGACGTGCACGAGTGTTGGGCGATGCTGCCTGCGGTCGCTGCGGTCACCGAGCGCATCCGCATCGGCCCGCTCGTGTCGCCCACATCGGTCCATCACCCGGCGGTGCTCGCCAACCGCGCGGCGACGATCGATCACATCTCGAACGGTCGCATGGTGCTGGGCATCGGCGCCGGCTGGCAGATCAACGAGCACCACGCGTACGGCATCGAACTCCAAGAAGCGGGCCAGCGCGTCAGCCGGTTCGAGGAGGCGATCCAGATCATCCGATCGCTGCTGGGCGGCGGCAGAACCGACTTCAGCGGCGAGTTCTACCAGATCACCGACGCCCCGGCCGACCCGGCACCCGTGCAATCGCCTTTGCCGATCCTGGTCGGCACGGGAAGCCCACGCATGTTGCGGATCACTGCTCGCCATGCGGACGAGTGGAACACGTGGGGCGCGCCCGACATGGCCGGCGGGGCACTCGACAAGTTGCTCACCGCCTGCGATCAGGTCGATCGGGACCCCTCGACGCTGTGGAAGTCGACGCAGGCGTTGGTGTTCATGTCGGACGACGCCGACCTGGCAACGAACGTTCGCGCCGGCGAGATGGGACCCCGCTCGATCATCGGGTCGAACGATCAGCTCGTCGAGGAGTTCGGTCGATACGCCGAGATGGGGTTCGACGAAGTGATCATTCCCGACTTCACGCTCGGCGGCACCAAGGAGGAGCGCTTCGACAACTACCGGACGCTGCGAGCCGAGGTGATCGCTCAGCTCGAATGAGCCGTGTCACCACTATCGATCAGGCGTCGTTGAACTTCTCGAACACCGCTTCGGCGACGGTGTCGGGCAGGAACGACAGCGCCTTGAGTTCGTCGAGGTCGGCCCCCTTGATGGCCTTCACTCCACCGAGCGCCTTCACCAACTTCTTCTGACGTACCTCGCCGAGACCGGCGATTCCGTCGAGAGCGCTGGTGGTCATCCGCTTGCTGCGTCGCTCACGGTGGAATGTGTTCGCAAAGCGGTGGGCCTCGTCGCGGATGCGTTGCAGCATGAACAACGCTTCACTGCCCCGAGGGATCTCGACAGGCTCGCTGCGTCCTGGGATGAAGACCTCCTCGAAGCGCTTGGCCAGACCGGCGACGGGGATCTCGTCGGTCAGATCGAGGTCGTCGATCACACGTTTGGCGGCGCTGAGCTGACCCTTTCCGCCGTCGACGAGCAACAGCTGCGGCGGATAGGCGAACTTCCCCGGCTTGTCGCCGCGCTCGTTGACCGGCCGATCGCGTTCGTCGAGGTAGGCCTGCAGCCGTCGTCGCACCACCTCGGCCATCGCCGCGTAGTCGTCGTTGCCCTCGACGTCGTTGATCTTGAATCGGCGGTACTCGCGCTTGTTCGGTAGACCGTCTTCGAGCACCACCATCGAACCGACGTAGTCGGTCCCCTGCAGGTGGGCCATGTCGTAGCACTCGATACGCAGCGGCGCTTCGGGAAGTCCGAGGTGTTCCTGCAGTTCCGTGAGCGCGCGGCTGCGCGAGTTGTGGTCGCTGGCCCGTCGCATGCGATGGCGTGTGAACTCGCCCTCGGCGTTGCGCGTGACGGTCTCGAGCAGCGACACCTTGTCGCCGCGTCGGGGCACCCTCACCTGCACCCGTGAACCGCGTCCCATCGACAGCCACTCCTCGTACGTGGCGAGTTCCTCCGCCTCGAAGGGCACCAGTACCTGCTTGGGCACACCGAGGATCGGATCGTCGCCGTACATCGACTCGAGGATGCGGTCGATCAGGCGGCCCGGCGTCAACTCTTCGACCTTGTCGAGGATGAACCCCTTGCGGCCCACCACTCGACCCTTGCGAACGTAGAACACCTGGACGGCCGCTTCGAGTTCGTCCTCGGCGATGCCGATCACGTCGAGGTCCTCGCTGCGTTCGGCCACCATCTGCTGCTTCTCGATCGCCTTGCGCACGGCGAGCAGACGGTCACGCAGCCGGGCGGCGCGCTCGAACTCCAGTGCCGTCGCCGCGCCCTGCATGTCGGCAACGAGGCGATCGACGATCTCGTCGGTGTCGCCGTCGAGGAACGCACACAGATCGCTCACGAGCTGGCGGTACGGCACCTGCTCGATCTCGCCGACGCACGGCCCCGCGCATTTCTCGATGTGGAAGAGCAGGCACGGCCGCCCCAGGCGCTCGTGTTGGTTGTACTTCGCCTGGCTGCACGTGCGGACCGGGAATGATCGCAGCAGCAGGTCGAGCGTGTCACGGATCGCGTAGGCGTGGGCGTATGGGCCGAAGTAGCGAGTGCCCTTGCGCTTGCGGCCGCGCATCACCAGCGCCCGCGGCCACTGCTCGTCGATCGTGACGGCCAGGAACGGATAGCTCTTGTCGTCGCGCAGGCGCACGTTGAAGCGCGGATCGTGCTGCTTGATCAACGAGTACTCGAGCATCAACGCCTCGACCTCGTTACGCACGATTGTCCATTCGACCGTCTCCGCGGTCTCGACCATCTGGGCGGTGCGCGGGTGCAGATTGACGGGTGACTGGAAGTAGTTCGACAGGCGCTGCCGAAGGTTCGACGCCTTGCCGACGTAGATCACACGGCCGTGTGCATCCTTGAACTGGTACGAGCCCGGCGCCTCCGGAATCGTGCCGGCGGGCGGGCGCCTCACGACGTCGGGCCCCGCTCGATGGTCTGCATGACGCCTCAAGCATACGGAGCGCCGGATACCGTGATGCCCGATGTCCGAC
>JBGTEH010000092.1:0-6340 GCA_041747915.1 Ilumatobacteraceae bacterium | reverse complement strand
GTGGTGTAGCCGATCTCACGGCTGGCGATCGCCACTGTGGCGATCAGCCCGACGAGCATGAACGCGGAGCCGAACATCGTGAACAGGAAGAATTTGGTGGCGGCGTAGACCCGCTTCTCGTAGCCCCACCCGGCGATCAGGAAGTACATCGGGACCAACACGATCTCGAAGAACACGAAGAACATGAACAGGTCGAGGCTGAGGAAGCTCCCCATCACACCGGCCTGCAACATGAGCAGCCAGGCGAGGTACGCCTTCTCGTCGTGGTGGGCGTCGACGGCCAGGATCGACAGGGGAAACAGGATGCCGGTCAGCACCACGAGGAACAGCGAGATGCCGTCGACGCCGAGGTACCACGAGATGCCCCACGTGTCGATCCAGGTGTGCTTCGACACGAACTGGAAGCCGGCGTCGGATGTCTCGAAGGTCGCCATCAACCAGATCGACATCGCTGCTGTGGCGATCGACGCCAACAGCGCGACCATCTTCGGGTACTCGGGTCGGCTCTTGGGCAGGAGGGCGACGATGACCGCCCCGATGATCGGTGCGAAGATCAGCGCACTGAGGATCGGGAACGCGACCGGCCCGGTTTCGGCGGCCAGCATCACAGGATTCCCCGGAACACGACGAACCAACCGAGGAGCAACACGACCCCCACGGCGACCACCGCGGCGTACTGGCGCACGTAGCCGGTCTGACCCTTTCGGGCTTCCGTGGCCGTTGCTTTCACGGCCACGGCGGTGCCGGTGACGGCGCCGTCGACGATCGTGGCGTCGAAGTCGGCGACCGCTTGGAAGCCCTCCCGGCCAGGATTGCCCATGAACCACGAGATCGACGCGTCGTAGTACCAGCCGTTCGCGAACAGCGACGGCTCCCACGGCTCGAGACGCTTGCGCTCGTAGACGAGCCAGGCGAGGGTCATGCCGATCAGGGTGCAGGCGACGGCGATCACCACGAGGATGTACTTGTTGTCATACGCCCAGGTGCCGGAGATCTCGGCCTCGCCGAACTCGACGACGGGATGCAACCAGTCCTCGAGTTGCGTTGCGGGCCCCTCCGCCAGGCCGAACAATCGGGGCAGGTTCACCAGCCCGGCGAGTGCAGCCACGCTCGCCAAGGCCACGAGCGGGATCCACATGATCGGCGGTGACTCGTGCGGCTTGAACTCGCCGTGAGCGTTGTGGGTCTCGACTGGTGCCTCACCGTCGGCTACTTCGGGTGCCTCGTCGGCGTTGGCCAGGCTGGTCCACCGCGCCTCGCCGAAGAACACCATGATCACCTGGCGGGTCATGTAGAACGCAGTCAACACGGCGGTGACGATGCCGACGATGTACAGGCCCACGTTGTCGGCGAGCGCGAACAGCAGGATCTCGTCCTTCGACCAGAACCCGGAGAACGGTGGGACGCCGGCGATCGCCAGCCACCCGACGATGAACGTGGCAGCGGTGATCGGCATGAAGGTGCGCAACGCTCCCATCTTGCGCATGTCCTGCTCGTCGTCCATGCCGTGGATCACCGAGCCCGCACCGAGGAAGAGCAGCGCCTTGAAGAACGCGTGGGTGACCATGTGGAACACACCGGCCACGTAGGTCTGCGTGCCGACGGCCATGAACATGTAGCCCAGCTGCGACACCGTCGAGTACGCGAGCACCCGCTTGATGTCGTTCTGGGCGAGGGCGATCGTTGCGGCGAACAGCGCCGTGATCGCGCCGACCCAGGCAATCGTGGTGGGCACCCAGTCGTACGAGGCGGCGATCACCGGGTTGATACGGGTGAGCAGGTAGACACCGCCGGTCACCATCGTCGCCGCATGGATGAGCGCCGACACCGGCGTCGGGCCCTCCATCGCGTCGGGCAGCCAGATGTAGAGCGGGAGCTGCGCACTCTTGCCGGCTGCACCGATGAGCAGCAGGACGGCAATTCCTGAAGCCGTCGACGCTGCCAGCGCGCCGGTCTCGGCGTTCTCGTTGATCACGGTATACGACAGCGAGCCGACGGCGGAGAACGCGAGGAACATGGCGATCATCACACCCCAGTCGCCGACGCGGTTGGTGACGAAGGCCTTCTTGCCTGCGGTGGCGGCCGACTCACGGGTGTGCCAGAACGCGATCAACAGGTACGAGCAGGTGCCGACACCCTCCCAACCGAGGAAGGTCACGAGCAGGTTCTCGCCGAGCACCAGGATCGTCATCGCGAAGACGAACAGGTTCAGGTACAAGAAGAACTTGGAGAACTTCGCGTCGCCGTGCATGTAACCGACGGCGAACATGTGGATGAAGCCCGCGATGAACGTGACGAACAGGCACATCGCGATCGACAACGGGTCGACGAGGAACGCGAGGTCGACCTGGAAGGTCCCGACGGGGAACCACGAGAACAACGTGACGATCGTCTGGCGCTGGTCCTCTGGTTCGCTGAGCAGGTCGAAGTAGATCACCGCCGCCACCACGAACGAGGCAAACACCGCTGCGGTCGCAAGGTAGCCGGCCTTGGGGTCGCCCAGGCGACGTCCGAGGAGCAGGATCGTGAGGAATCCGGCGAGCGGGAACGCGGGAATCAACCAGACGAGTTCGGCCATGGCGGCGTCAGCCCTTCAGTTCCGCGAGGTCGTCGGCAGTTGCGCCGGGACGGCGGCGCAGGATCGACACGATGATGCCGAGCCCGACGACCACTTCGGCGGCCGCCACGACCAACACGAAGAACACCGCAGTCTGTCCGTTGATGTCACCGAGCTGTGTGGCCATCGCCACGAACGTGAGGTTGGCCGCGTTGAGCATCAGTTCGACGCACATGAACATCACCAGCGGGTTGCGCCGCACCATCAGCCCGAACGCTCCGATGCCGAACAGCAACGCAGCGAGTAGGAGATACGACGTCGGCTCGATGGCCGCGATCACTGATCGCTGCTCTCGGTGTCGGGCGCATCCTTGGGCCATTTGCGCGTCATCAGCACGGTTCCCGCGACGGCCACCACGAGCAGGACCGACGTGAGCTGGAACGCGAACACGTGATCGCCGTACAGGTTGGAGGCGAGTTGGCGGATGTTGGCGTCATTGTCGCCGGCATCGGTGGCGCTGGCGATGCCGTCTCCCGGATTGATCGACAGTGCGTCTCGAGCGCGGATGATCGCAGCGGCAACGAGCCCGACGAGGCCGACTGACATCACTGCGGCGAGCGGGCGCTGGATCGGGATCGGCTCGATCGACAGGTCCATCGACTCGTCGACGCCGAGCAGCATGATGACGAACAGGAACAGCACCACGATGGCGCCCGCATAGACGATCACCTGCACTGCGGCGAGGAACTGGGCGTCCATGGCAATGAACTGCACGGCGACACCGAACAACGTGAGCACGAGGCCGAGTGCAGCGTGAACCGGGTTCTTCATCGTGATGACGCCGATCGCGCCGCCGAGGATCATCACCGCAGCAGCGACGAAGACCACGTATTCGAGAAAGGTTGCGTCGCTCACCGCTCGACTCGCTTGACGGTTCGTTCAGGCTTGTCGCGCTCGACCTGGGTGGGCTCAGGAGCACGCACGCCGTAGCCGAGTTCGCCGCTCCAGCCGACTTCGCCTTCGAACGTCGCGTCACCCGACGGCGAGGTGGCGCGCATCCAACCGCTCGTGAGCAGGTCGTCACCGGCGCGCCAGTCCTCCCACGGGAGCTTCTGGGGCATGCCCTCATCGTCGACGACGAGTTCTGCCTTGGTGTAGATGGCGTCGTTGCGATTGGTGAACGAGAACTCGAAGAGCTTTGACTCGGTGATCGCCTCGGTCGGGCACGCCTCGACGCACAGATCGCAGTGGATGCAACGCAAGTAGTTGATCTCGTAGACGAAACCGAACCGCTCGCCCGGCGAGGTCGGGTTCTCGGGGTCGTTGTCGGCACCGCGAACGTGGATGCAGTCGGCGGGGCACACTCCGGCGCAGAGTTCGCAGCCGATGCACTTCTCCATGCCATCCTCGTAGCGGTTCAGCACATGGCGGCCGTGCAGGCGCTCAGGGCGTTCCAGCTTCTCGTCGTGGGCGACATCTCGCGCGTCGTCGTTGCGCTTCTTGGCCCGTCGACCACCGGCGTATTCGGTGGTCACACGATCTCCACCGAACAGGCGGTGTTGGCGAATCGTGACGCCGAATCCCTCGAGATAGCCCATCAGACGTTGACTCCTGTGTTGTCGTTCACTCCCGTGTTGTCGTTGACGGCGGCTCGATTGCGGGCGCTCACCCGCAGGGCGGCGGCGAACACCGCCGAGGCGACGACGGCCACGACGAAGCTGATGGCCACCACGCGGGCGCTGTCGAGGGCGTCGCCGTCGGGCGAGAACTCCCGCAGGGCCGCGAGCAGCAGGAACCACCCGAGTGCGATCGGAATCAGCACCTTCCAACCGAGGTCCATGAGTTGGTCGTACCGCAGGCGCGGCAGCGTTGCGCGGAACCACACGAACAGGTAGAGGAACGCGAACAGTTTCAGCACGAACCAGACGGTTCCCTCGAGCGCTCCCGGAATGATCGGGATGTCGAACAGCGCTTGCGGCCCGCCCATGAACAGCGTGACCATGATCGCCGACATCGTGACGACGTTCATGAACTCGGACAGGAAGAACAGCGCGAACCGGATTCCGGAGTACTCGGTGTTGAATCCGCCGACCAGTTCCTGCTCGGCCTCGACGAGGTCGAACGGGGGGCGGTTCAACTCCGCGGTCACAGCGATCAAGAAGATCACGAACGGCACGATGCCCGTGGTGATGACGTTCCAGTCGACGAAGCTGTTCTGGCGCGCCACGATCCCGGCGGTCGACAACGTGCCCGACGACAGCAGCACCGCGGCAAGGCTCAGCCCGAGGGCAGCCTCGTAGGAGATCATCTGAGCCGATGCCCGCACCGATCCGAGCAGCGGGTACTTCGATCCGCTCGACCAACCGGCGAGCATGATGCCGTAGACCCCGATCGACGACATCGCCAACACCCACAAGATGCCGACCGGCGGGTCGGCCAACTGCACCCGGGTGACCTCGCCGAACCACGTGACCGAGCCGTCGTTTCCGTCGGAGAAGTCGCCGCCCAGCGGGATCACGGCCCAGATCAGGAACGCCGGGACGAAGGCCAGGAACGGAGCGAGGCGGAACACGAAGCGATCGGCCCGGCTGGGCAGCAGGTCCTCCTTGAAGAACGCCTTGATGCCGTCGGCGAGCGTCTGGAGCATGCCGAACGGGCCGGCCATGTTGGGCCCGATCCGATTCTGCATGCCCGACACGACCTTGCGCTCGTACCAGACCATGAACATCGTCGACACGAGTCCGAGTACGAAGATGAACACGACCTTGCCGAGCACGATGAGCAGAGGGGTCCACAACAGGGGCCCTTCGACGATCGGGTCGAGCGCGAACATCAGACCCGCTCGATCCTCACATCGGTGGTGGCAGTGCGGCCGTCGACGATGTCCTCGATGGTGCCGTCGGCCTGATTGAACGGCGACCACACCACACCGCGCGGCACGAGTGGGTTCGAACGGATCGGCAGCACCGTGCCCGCCCGGGCGCTGACGACCTTGACGTCGCTGCCGTCGACGACGCCGATGGCGTCGAGATCGAGCGGGTGGACGTGGACAGCCGATCCGGCCGCAAGGTTGACGAGTGAGCTCGACATCTGGGTTCCGACTGCCCGGTCGTACAACTTTCGACTCACCACCAACCGATAGTCATAGCTGTTGCGGCCAGGCGCAGAGAAGACCACGGGCTCCAGCGTCGCCGCGATGGGTGCGGTGAGGACGCCGTCCCGCGCATCGGCGAGCGCCTCGACGGTGGCATCTGCGAACGTGTCGATGTCCGACGCGATCAGCGCGGTGACGTCGGCAACGGTCGACACGCCGCGCAGAGGATGATCCGCGCCGAACGACCGATCGCCGATCATCAACCCGAGTTCGACGGCGATCATCCAGTCGGGTCGACTCGTGCCGGTCGCGGTCACCTGCTGGGCCAGTGTCGTGACGCGGCCCTCGAGGTTGGTCGTCGTTCCGGCCTTCTCCCCGTACGCCGAAGCGGCGAGTACGACATCGGCGTGTTGCGTCGACTCGCAGGCAAAGGTGTCGACCGCGAGAATCCGCCGGGCCCCTGCGATGGCTCGGCGGGCGAGGTCGGCGTCGGGGCAGTCGTTGAGTGGATCGGCCCCGAGCAGTATGAGCAGTTCGATCCGACCCTCGGCCGCCGCCGTCAACGTCGCCAGTGCGTCGTGGTCGGTATCGCCCGGCGCGAGACCGAGCGCCGATGCGCCCACGACATTGCCTCGGCGCAGCGCCGGCAGGACCTTGGCCGCCGGTACGTCAGCGAGGAGGGACTGCAG
>JBGTEH010000091.1:0-4289 GCA_041747915.1 Ilumatobacteraceae bacterium | reverse complement strand
GTGGCACGATCGTGTCGGCATCGGTGCTTGCGATCCATATGTCGGACGGTGACGTGCCTGCCTGGAGCAGGGCCGCAGACACGCCGAGGCGCCGAGCCGCACCTGCGCATCGATGGCTGGCTTCGATCACGACGTCGCCGGACCGCGCCATCGCCCGAGCGATGTCGGCCGAACGGTCGCGACATGCATCCGCAACCACGGCGATCGTCGTGGACACCGTCGTGGGGAGATCACCACAGGCGTGGTGGAGACTGCGCAGACACGCACCGATCGATTCAGCTTCGTCGTGGGCAGGCACCACGACGACCACGTGACGAATCACGCCGGATTCGCTCGGTCCCAGTGCCGGAGAGATCGGCACGCCCGTACGAATGTTGTCGCGGACGACTTCGTTCTCGCAACAGCGAAGTAGCCATCGTCGATCATGTCGTCGGTGATGCCGGCCCCAGCGAGCAGTGCCGCTGAGTCGGCGCCATGAGCGATGAACTTCGAGTGCGCGTGGGCGTCGGCGACGAAGGCCTTCGCCGCTGGCTGCGTTGCCATCTCGGCCGCACCGTCCTGCGTCAGGAGGATCGCCACGGCATCGAACAGCACCGACGGGCCTCCGTCGACCGTCTCGTCGACGGCCAGTTCGCCGCCGGCGCTGTCGCGGACACCGGAGATCGTCGGGGCAACGAGCATCAGTTCGGCGCCCTCGGCTTCGAGGGCGTCGCGGAGTACGCCGAGCGTCTTGGCATCGACACCGTCGCACACGAGTGCCCCGACTCGGCGACCAGCGAACCGGTCCGGGCCGTTGGCGACAATGCTGAGAGCGGGCGACGTCGCCTGCTCGATCGGTGCGACTGCCGGCGCGATCGCGGCGGGTGGTTCTGCGAGACCGAGCCCGATTGCCACGTCGACCGCCAGCCCTTCGTCGATGTTCACGAGTTGGGCGACCACCCGTTCGCGAATGCGCGGCGTCTCGACTTTCGAGAGTTCGAACACCAGAGCGTCGGTGATGTGCCGCCGCTCGACCGTGGTCTGGCTGAGAAAGAACTGCCGGGCCTGGCTGAAGTGGTCGGCGAACGATTCGGGGCGGGTACGGCGCTTGTCGCCCGTCACCGTCTCTGGGTATGAGTGGTAGCCACGCTCCGGATCCTCCCGAGGGCCGCCGGCGTCGCCCCACGAATTCGGCTCGTAGTTCGCACGACCGACGGGATTGACCATCGCCATGTGACCGTCCTGTTGGAAGTGAGCGACGGGGCAGCGCGGGGCATTCACCGGGAGGTTCGTGAAGTTGGGTGAGCCCAGCCGCTTCAGCTGGGTGTCGAGGTAGGAGAAATTGCGGCCCTGCAGCAGTGGATCGTTGGTGAAGTCGAGACCGCGAACGACGTTCTGCGTGCAGAACGCAACCTGCTCGGTTTCTGCGAAGAAATTGTCGACGACTTGATCCAGCACCATGCGGCCGATCTTCCTGACCGGAATCAGTTCTTCGGGAATGAGTTTGGTCGCGTCGAGGACGTCGAAGTCGAACGAGTCGGCGAACTCGTCGTCGAACAACTGCACGCCGAGTTCCCACTCGGCGGGATGACCGGAGTTGATCGCGTTCCACAGGTCACGGCGGTGGAAGTCGGGGTCCGCACCATTGATCTTCACCGCTTCGTTCCACACGACCGACTGGAGTCCGAGCACCGGCTTCCAGTGGAACTTCACATACGTGCTCTCGCCGCCATCGTTGACGAACCGGAACGTGTGGACGCCGAACCCTTCCATGAACCTGAACGAGCGCGGGATGGAGCGGTCGGACATGATCCACATCACCATGTGCATGGACTCGGGCATCAGCCCGATGAAGTCCCAGAAGTTGTCGTGGCCTGTCTGCGCCTGAGGAAAGCCCCGATCGGGCTCTTCCTTGGCGGCGTGGATCAGATCGGGGAACTTCATCGCGTCCTGGATGAAGAACACGGGGATGTTGTTGCCCACGAGATCCCAGTTGCCCTCCTGGGTGTAGAACTTCACAGCGAATCCACGCACGTCACGCGCCAGATCGGCCGACCCCTTGTTGCCGGCCACGGTGGAGAACCGCACGAACACCTCAGTGCGTTCGCCGGCGCGTTGGAACAGATCGGCGCTGGTGATGCCGGCGAGCGACTCGTACGTCTCGAAGTAGCCCTTCGCGCCGAACCCGCGTGCGTGGACGACACGCTCGGGAATGCGCTCGTGATCGAAGTGGAAGATCTTCTCGCGCATCACGAAGTCCTCGAGCAGCTGGGGTCCACGGGCCCCGGCGGTGAGAGTGTTCTGGTCGTCGGCGATCGCAGCGCCGTTGCGTGTCGTCATCGCTTCGGTCGACGATCCCGCGATCTGGTGGGTCTCGCCACCCGCTCGACGCTCGGCGTTCGCCGGGGCGCGACGGGCGCCGGTCTTCGAGCTGGACTTCTTGGTGGGCTTCTTGGTGGGCTTGGCCATGGTCGCCGCTGCTTTCGCTCGGATGTCGGGATCGGGGATCAAGAGGGGGTCAGCCGGCAAATGCGGTGATCATCTCGCGGTTGAAGGCGTCGAGATCGTCCGGCTTACGGCTCGACACGAGCACGTTTGGACCGTTGTCGCACACCGACACTTCCTGGTCGACCCACACGCCCGAGGCGTTCTCGATGTCGGTTCGCAGGCTCGGCCAGCTCGTCAGCGTCCTGTCGCGCACCACGTCGGCCTCGACGAGTGTCCACGGTCCGTGGCAGATGACCGCCACGGGAATTCCGGCGTCGAACGCTCCCGCCACGAAGCCGACCGCTGCGTCGTCCATGCGGAGTTGGTCGGGATTTGCGACCCCGCCGGGCAGTACGACGCCGTCGAAGTCGGCAGGGTCGGCTTCGCTGGTCGCCAGCATCGCAGTGAACGTGTCGGCCTTGTCGAGGTGATTGAAGCCCTGCACGTCACCGGCCTTGGGAGCGATCAGCACACAGTTGGCACCGGCGTCGGTGGCGGCCTTCCAGGGGCTCGTGAGTTCGATTTGCTCGACTCCTTCGTTCGCTGTGATGAACGCAATGGTCTTGTTCGCCAGTTCTTCAGACATCTGGTTCTCCTGTGTCGTGTCGTGTCGGGACGGAGACTGTCGAGGGCGAGGATCCGCACTCGTCGTCAGGGCTCGATACCCGCTCGGTCATCTGCCGAAACGTGGTTTTGCATCAACCGATCCGGGTACGACCAGCGGTCGATGCCGCCTACCGACACACGCCCCGGCCCGACCCCGCCGACAGACTTCTCGGTCGGATGGAACGAACGATTGCGCGACGCCGCTCGCCTCACTGTCGCCCGTGGGCGGACGGTCGTGATCGCACCGCATCCCGACGACGAGTCGCTGGGAACGGGCGGTCTGGTCATGCATCAGCTCGCCCGGGAGCTTGCGGTCGTCGTGGTGGCCGTCACCGATGGCGAGGCTGCGTATCCGGCGTGGCCCGCACCGGGCCTCGCAGCGACTCGCCGCGACGAGCAGTTCGCGGCTCTCGGCATCCTCGGTGTTCCGGTCGCTCAGACCGTTCGTCTCGGCCTCCCCGACAGCGCCGTCGCGGCTCACGAATCCGAACTCGTCGAGAAGCTGAGCGCCCTCGTCGAGCCAGGTGACATCGTGGTGGCACCGTGGGTCCACGACTGGCACCCCGACCACGAGGCATGCGGTCGAGCCGCGCAGACGATCGCTGCGCGTCACTCATGCACGTTGCTCGGCTCGTTGTTCTGGGCGCTCCACCACACCGACCCCGCGCTGCATCCCGACATCGACCTTGCGGTTCTGGAGCTCACCGACCTGGAATCGTCGCGCCGACACGCCGCCCTGCGCGCCCATGCTTCTCAGTTCGAACCAGGCGGCCAACTGCCCATCCTCGACGCAAAACTGCTGGAAGCATGGAGCGCGCGGCCCGAGCCGTACGTCGTGTCGCCGGTCAGCGACTCACGGGATGCTGCGAGCTGCGGCGCTGAACGGCACGGCAGACGAGCAGAGCGATGACCGACCCGACCACGGAACCAATCAGGCCCGAAGCTTGAAATGCCCCGTCTTCGCCGTCCTTGCGGAAGATCAGATAGCCAATGAATCCTCCGATGAACGAGCCGACGACTCCGAGCAGGAGGGTCTGCCACACGGTCATCGGGTCTCGACCGGGTACCAGCAACCGTGCGAGGAACCCTGCGACCAGACCGATCACGAGTAGGAACACGATGAATCCGAACATCACTTCTCCTTGACGATGGTTCGTTGAATTTTCCGACCCGGGTGATTCCCAACTGGTCGGCGGACAAACACGCGGCAGATCGCG
>JBGTEH010000090.1:0-8166 GCA_041747915.1 Ilumatobacteraceae bacterium | reverse complement strand
CACGGCAGGGATCCTGTCGGCCAAGGACCGAACGATCACCGAGGAGAATGGCGAACAACTCGTGAACCTCCTGCAGACCGATACCGCGATCAACCCGGGCAACTCGGGTGGGCCGCTGCTCAACGGGCGCGGCGAGGTGGTCGGCATCAACACCGCGATCGCCGGACAGGCCCAGAACATCGGCTTCGCAATTGCCATCACCCCGGTGATGAATGTGATCGACGCGCTGCAGGACGGCACCGTTCCCGACCGCGCACTGATGGGTGTGACGACGCAGCCTCGCGACGGAGAGGGTGCCGAGATCGCCGAGATCGCGCCTGGTTCCGGCGCCGCCGACAGCGACCTCCAGGTCGGCGACGTGCTCACCGCACTCGACGGCGAGCCGATCGATGCGCCGGCCGACCTCGGCGTGGCGATCGCCAAGCTGCAGCCCGGCGACGAGGTGACGGTCACGGTGGAGCGCGACGGCGACTCGATCGAGATCAGCGTCACCCTGGGCACCAAGCCCACCTGATCCTCCCGTCAATCCCCCCACCCAAACCCGAAATTTTCCTCGGGATGCGCGCTCCGCGCGCACCCAGAGGAAAATTTCGGGTTTGGGTGAGGGTGGGGGGGCGGTAGAGGGGGGTGGAGTTGGGTCAGTGGAAGTCGAGGCCGGCGAAATCGCCGGTGGTGCGCCAGGCGTCGATGTACTGGAAGTAGGCGACCGGTCCTTCGGGGTACCCCATCGAGTTGAGGGTGCCTCGTCGTCCGGTCGGCTGGCCTTCATTGTTGTAGTAGCCGGGCGTGCAGTCGGGTGAACTCGTCATGCGCACCACTGCGCCGGCTTCGAGGCGTTCGACCCAGGCAGCCTCGGCAGCCTCGGTCACCTCGACCTCGGCGGCACCGATCGCGAGTGCGTGATCGATGATCGTCGCAATTGTCTGGCCGGCCTCGGTGAGGTTGTGGGGGACGTTCGAGATCAGGTTCGCAGCCTGGGTGACGCCGACGACGAACAGGTTCGGGAATCCGTGGACATGGATCCCGTGCAGGGTTCGCATCCCGTCGCGCCAGTGCTCCGACAGCTTCTCACCGTCACGCCCGACGGCGTCGAAGCCGGCCCGACGGGCGAACTCGGTGCCCACCTCGAAGCCCGAGGCGTAGATGAGGCAATCGAGTTCGAAGTGCTCGCCGTTGGCCCACACTCCGGTCTCGTCGATGCGTTCGACGCCCCTGCCGTCGGTGTCGACAAGGCGCGTGCCCGGCTCGTTGAACGCGTCGAGGTATTCGTCGTGGAAGCAGGGCCGCTTGCACAGTTGGCGATACCAAGGCTTGAGTGCCTCGGCGGTCGAGGCGTCGATGACGAGCGCATCGACCCGATCGCGGATCTCCGACATCTTCTCGTCGTCGGAATCCTCGTAGGCCGCCATGAACGCCTCGCGGGTGAACTCGCCACCGTTCGACAGCACCCGGTCACGGATGCGTTTGCTGATGTCGGTCCAGCCGTCCATCACCAGGTCTTGATCGGTGAAACCTCCGGTCTGCAACGTCGTGAAGTTCATCAACCATTCGGCCTGCCAGCCGGGCTCGAGCGTGGTGAACCAGTCGGGGTCGATCGCATGGTTGTTGCGCACGTCGATCGACGACGGTGTGCGTTGGAACACGAGGAGCTCGCCGCACGCCCGAGCGAGGTGAGGGATGCACTGGACGGCGGTGGCGCCGGTGCCGATGATCCCGACGCGCTTGTCGGACAGCTTGTCGAGGGGCGCGCCTGCCGGATCGCCGCCGGTGTAGTCATAGTCCCATCGGCTCGTGTGGAAACTGTGCCCCCGATACGACTCGATGCCGGGGATTCCCGGGAGCTTCGGGCGGTGCAGCGGCCCGGTGCCCATCGCCACGAACTGCGCCCGAATCTCATCGCCGCGGTTCGTCGTGATGATCCAGCGTTGCGCATCGTCGTCCCAGGCGAGGTCGGTCACCTCGGTCGACAGGCACGCGTTGTCGTACAGGTCGAAGTGATCGGCGATTCTTCGGCAGTGTTCGAGGATTTCGGGGGCGCGGGTGTACTTCTCGGTCGGCATGTGGCCGGTCTCCTCCAACAGGGGGAGATAGACGAACGCCGCGGTGTCGCACTGAGCCCCGGGATAGCGGTTCCAGTACCACGTGCCGCCGAAGTCGCCGCCCTTCTCGATGATCCGCACGTCGTCGATGCCTGCCTGCTTCAACCGTGCGCCAGTGACCAGGCCGGCGAACCCGCCGCCGATGAACGCCACCGTCACATCGTCGAACAGCGGCTCGCGCGGGGTCGGTTCGACGTACGGATCGGCGAGGTAATGAGCGAACTTCCCGACCGGTTCGACGTACTGCTCGTTGCCATCGGTGCGCAGGCGCTTGTCGCGCTCGGCTCGATACTTCTCGCGCAATGCGTCGCGATCGATGTTCGTCATGCGAGGAGAGTATTCAGGTGGCGCGAGCGGGGATGAAGCGCAGTGCGAACAGCGCTCCGACGGCAGCGACCCCGGCGCACACGAAGCAACCGACGTGCAGGCCCGACAGGAACGCATCGTTCACCTGGTTCAGGAATGCAGGGGCATCGGCCCCGAGCCTCGCGGCCACCACTCCGGCGGCGCCCACCGACTCCGAGGTCGCCTCCTGAAGCTCCGGCGAGAGCGATCCGAACACGCCGCCCGCCGAGTCGAGCGAGCCGATGTAGAGCGAACTGAACACGCTGCCCACGATGGCGACGCCGAGTGTGCCACCGAGTTCGCGAGTGGTGTCGTTGACGGCCGATCCGATGCCTGCCTTGTCGGGCGACAGTGAACCCATGATCGACTCGGTCGCAGGGGCCGTCGTCATGCCGAGCCCCGAGCCGAGTACCACCATCTGGCCGGCGATCACGAGGTAACTCGTGTCGACCTGCGCCGACAGCGCGATCCACACGAACGCGATCGCCATCAGTCCGAGACCGGTGGCCACGACTCGGGCGGTGCCGACCCGCTCGACGATTCGCGGCGCCACGATCGACGCCACGGCGATCGCACCGGCGACCGGCAGCGTGCGCACCCCGGCTTCGAACGGCGAGTACGACTGCACCAATTGGAAGTACTGGGTGATGAGGAAGATGAATCCGAAGAGCGCGAAGAACGCCGAGGTCACCGAGATGCTCGCAGCGCTGAAGCGCAGGTTGCGGAAGATCGTCACCGGGAGCATCGGGTGATCACGTCGCAGTTCCCACATCACGAACAGCACCGTGAGACCGACGGCTGCGGCGAAACCGGCCAGCGTCTTGGCGTCCAGCCAACCCCATTCGGGAGCTTCGATGATGGTGTACACGAGAGCGGTGATCGCAGCGATCGACAGGGCGATTCCGCCGAGGTCGAGGCGCGGCGCGCCCGCCTCCCTCGATTCGGGCACGATCAACACTGTCGCGAGGAGGGCGACGATCACGACGGGCACGTTGACGAAGAAGATCGATCCCCACCAGAAGTTTTCGAGCAGCCATCCACCGCTGACCGGACCGGCGGCCACCGCGATTCCGGTGACGGCGCTCCAGACTCCGATTGCCTTGGCGCGCTCGCTCGGGTCGCGGAAAACGTTGGTGATGATCGCCAGCGTCGCTGGGAAGATGAGCGCGGCTCCGATGCCCATCAAGGCGCGTCCGGCGATCAGCCCGTTCGCCGAGTCGACCGATCCGGCCAGAGCGGAGGTCGCTCCGAAGACGGCGAGCCCGGCAACGAGCACCTTCTTGCGGCCGTATCGATCGCCGAGTGCCCCACCTGTGAGGAGAAGCCCGGTGAACACGAGCAGGTAGGCATCGACGATCCACTGGAGTTGGCGATTGGTGGCATCGAGGTCGACGGCGAGCGAGGGGATGGCGACGTTGACGATCGTTCCGTCGAGCACGGTGACGAACACGGCCAGGCTGACGACCGCGAGGATGCTCCAACGGCGACGATGGACGGCATCGTCGAGTCGTGCGATGGGTGTCGCCGAGGAGGGGGCGGTCGAGGGATCGGTGGCGGTCATGGCTGCTCCGGTTCGTGTAGTCTTGACACTGGTAAGTTGCCAGCGTAAAGATTGATCTTGCCACTGTCAAGACCGCTGTCGAGAAAGGGAGCTGTGACATCAGTGACATCCGATCCACATCACCAGCGATATCACCATGGCGATCTGCCCAACGCTCTGCGGTCAGCTGCCGCCGACGTCATCGCCGAGCAGGGGCTCGGCAGTTTCAGTCTGCGCGAGGTGGCCAGGCGAGCCGGGGTGTCGCACACCGCTCCTGCCCATCACTTCGGTGACGCCCGTGGTCTGCTGACGGCGCTGGCGGTCGAGGGGTTCGACGCCCTCCACGACGCAACGACCCAGGCGGCGTCGCTCGAGGCCGAACCCGCCGCCCGCCTGGCGGCCGTTGGTGAGACCTACGTGCGATTGGCGGCACAGAAGCCGGGCCACTGTCAGGTGATGTTCCGCGCCGACGTGGTCGACACCGACGACGCCACGTTGCGCACTGCGGGCCTGAGGGCGTACGCCGTGCTCCACGATGTCGTCGAGGGACTCATCGCGGCGGAGGGGCTCACCGCCGATGTCGACGTCACTGCCGAGCTCTGCTGGGCTTCGATGCAGGGCCTCGTCGTGCTCGAGCCGAAGCTCGCGCTGATCGACGAGATCGCAGGCCGCCCGCCGATCGGCACGGGCGACCGCGTCCGCCGGCTCGTGCAACTGATCCTCGACGGTGTCCGCCACATGTAACGTTGGTGTCTGACACCAGCGTTACAGGGAGGATGGGGAATGCAGGTTGCATTGGCGTTGTCTCCGGGGGTGTCGGCCGACGAGTGCGAGGCGTTCACCCTCGTTTTCGACCAGTTGGATGGCGTCGAGCTCGTCGGTGTCGGAGAGCGGCTCGGCCATGTCGATGGCCAGGGCGGCGGACACCACATCGACGCCCTGTTCGCGGATGTTCGGAACCCCGACGTCGTGCTCGTCCCTGGCGGTCTCGGATGTGCGCGCACGGCGCGAGACGAATCGTTGCTGGCGTGGCTGCGAGCAGTGCAACCGCGCTGTCGATGGATGGCGGCGAGTTCCACCGGCACCGTCGTGGTTGCCGCGGCCGGCCTCCTCGACCACTGCGAGGCTGCGACGCACTGGCTTGCATCCCCGCTCCTCGAGTCGTATGGCTCGACGGCTTCACGCGAGCGAGTCGTCGAAGTGGGCAACATCATCACCTGCGAGGGCCAGATCACCGCGATGCACGTGGCATTGCTCGTCACGCTCCGAACGATGGGGCCACAGGCCGTTCGCGATGTCAGGGCGCGCCTCGCCCGGCCCGACCACACCGCGCCGCGAGGTCGCACCGGGTGGCGCCGTCGGCGCGACACGGGCTCATCGGGGCCGGCGACTCGCCCTGGTCGGCCCCGCAATCCGGAGCTGACGGCTCCCGACGACATCGAGTTCGAGCCGCTGACCCGCCTGTTCCTGGCCGTGTGATAAGAGCCGGACCGCGGGCTGGGCGGCGAGGTCGGCGTCGGTGTAGGAAAGGGACATGATTCGCCACGTCGTGCTGTTCCGGTGGAATGAGGATGTCACCGACGCCGAGATCGCAGCCGTCTCCGACGCGCTCGATGCCCTTCGCGCCGTGGTGTCGGAGATCGGCGAGTACCGCCACGGTCGCGACATCGGACTCAACAGCGCCAACTACGACTATGTCGTGGTCGGTGACTTCGCCACCGTCGAGGACTATCTCGGCTATCGCGACCACCCCGCGCACCAGCAGTTCATCGCCGATCACATCACCGCTCGGGTGGCCGATCGGGCCGCCCTGCAGTACGAGTGGTGACGCGCAAGCGGCGCGGCGAGGTCGTCGACTCGTCGGCGGTCGAAGGCCCGCGGCGCCGCAGTTCGACGCGCCAGAAGCCGAGTACGCCGAGGCCCACCGGGATGATCAACAGCCACGTGATGACGCGAAAGATCAGCACGGCCGCAGTGATCTGATTGACCCAGTCCTGCCCGGCCGCGGCTGTCAGCAGCCCGATGTAGGCAACCTCGCTCACTCCCGCGTCTCCGGCGGTGATCGGGAACACGGTGAGACCCTGCACCAGCGCGAACACCACGAACACCTGCGTCCACGGCAGCACGTCGTCGTCGACGCCGATGAAGCGCAGCGCCATCAGCAGCAGGGCGAACTTGGTCACCGCTGTCAGCATCGTGGCCCAACTCGCCACCAGCCACCGATCGTGCAACGTCTGGACCGCCCCGGCGCGGGCAGCGACCATCTGCGCCGGCAGATCGGCGGGTCGTGGCTTGTGCGACATTCGCAGCACGCGTGACCAGATCGGAGCGATCAAGCGTCCGGCCTGCTCGGTCCGCTTCTCCGAACCGAGCACGACCGCCAACACCGCCACCCCGAGCCCCACCACCAGGCAGATCACGACCACCGTTCGCAGCGACCCGCTGATCGGCGCATCCGACAGCAGCAGGCCGATGGCGGCGATGATCGGCAGCGCGAGCTTGACGCCGATGCTGAAGATGCCACCGGCGGCGACCGCCAGGGTTGCCTCGCCGGTGGTGCGTCCCCACGACGTGAGCATCTGATAGCGGATCGGAAGGTCGCTCGGCCCCGGTACGAGCGAGGTCACCGACGCGGGGCCGAGATACGCCACAACGCCGTGGCGCACCGCCAGACCGGGCACGAGCGACGCGGTCAGCAGGCCTTGGGCACCGATCCAGAGCAACCACATGCTGATCAGCGAGAGCGCCTCGGCATCGTCGAGCGACCCGAGGGCCGATCGGATCTCTGCGACATCGAGGTCGTCGAACGTCTTGGCCAGGACCCAGAACGACAGTCCGAGAGCGCCCACGACGAACACGACACGAAATGCGATCTTGGCGATGCGGCGCGAGTTCGACTCGGACTCCGGAGCGCTCGTTTCGATGTCGATCTCACTCATGGGAATCACCGATACTGGCGCGAACGAGCGTTACGAGGCGGGATCGTGCCTCGAGGACAGGCCCCAGCAGCCCAGGCAACGTCGATCGCCGCCCCCATGGCGGGTCAGACGGTCGACGTGGAACCCACGCCGGTCGACCACGCCACGCGGAGGGTCTCGCGACGCCGCTCGACATCGACGAACTGAGCGATCATTCCGCCGATCGCGAGCACGAGGTAGATCGCATACCACCACCAGTCGTCGGCGAGTGCGGCAGTCGTGTCCGACGAGTCGAAGTCGCCCACCTCGGTCACGCCGAAGATCAACATCAGCCCGCCGACGATCGCCGATGCTCCCGCCAGCGCGGTGAGCACGGTGAGCAGTGCCATCGGGAGGTCGGCGGCGAGTGCCACTGCGGCCAGTACGAGCGCCAATGCGACCCCCGACAACACGATCACCCATGACCACGTGACGCCGAGGGCGACCATCACCGATGTGCCGAGGGCGAACCCGATCGCCAGCATGCCGATGACCACGGCGACCTCGTAGTAGAGGTAGGCGAGCAGGCCGAACACGACCGCGACCACGATGCCCACGATCCAGCCGACGGCCGAGCCGAGGAAACCATCCGCTCCAGACGTGATCCCAGCACCGAGCATGAAGCCGGCGAACGCACCCCACAACGGGATGATGATCCGCATGGCCAGGTAGCCACGGAAGCAGAAGACTGCGCCGGTCAGAATTGCGAGGATGCCCACCACGGTGTCGTTCATCGTCACACTCTTGCAGGGCGCCGCAGATGGCGGAGGCACCGCCGTGGTGCGAGACTCACGTGATGACCTCCACCACACAGTTCGCGGGCCCACCAACGGTGTTGCTCTGCACGGACGGGTCCGACCTGGCTCTCGCGGCGATTCGTCAGGGGCTGGCACTGCTGACGACCCCGGGGCGCGTGGTGTTGCTCACGGTCGCCCCACCGATCGACCCGACTCTGGTCACCGGCACCGGTTTCGCGGGCGGGGTGATGTCGTACGACGAGAAGAACGAGCTGATCGAGGCTCAAGGAATCGCCGCCCAGGCGACGCTCGACGCGACGGTCGCCGAACTTGGCATCGAGGGTGTGGAGACCATGCTCGACTACGGCGACGCCGGCCACGTGATCTGCCAGGTGGCGGCGTCGCTGCCGGCGAGCGTGGTCGTGCTCGGCACGCACGGGCGAAGCGGGCTGCGGCGCGCGGTGATGGGCTCGACATCCGATCACGTG
>JBGTEH010000089.1:0-5415 GCA_041747915.1 Ilumatobacteraceae bacterium | reverse complement strand
TACCTCGAGGCGCTGGCGCTGTTCCCGCTGGTCTTCGGTTCGCTGGTCCTGCAGAAGACGTACACGATCTCGAAGTCGGCGATCGTGCCGTCGACGGTGCGTTCCGAGACCGAACTCGTGGAGGCCAACTCCAAGCTCGGGCTCATCGCCGGACTGACCGGCGCAGTGGCGGTGGTGCCGGCCGCGATCCTGCTGAAGACCCTCGGGGCGAACGCCACGCTCGTGTACGGCGCGGTGCTCTTCGTTGCTGCGTTCGTCGCCGCTACCCGTCTGCCGCCCGAAGTCGTCGCGGCCGATGCTGTCGATGCCGAGGAGCGCCGTGAACTGCATTCGTCGAACATCGAACTGGCAGCAGTGGCGATGACGGTGCTGCGTGCGCTCGTCGGGTTCACCTTCTTCCACCTTGCGTTCTGGCTTCGCTCGCAGGACCAGGGCACCTTGTGGTTCGCCGCGGTCGTCGGCCTCTCGGCGATCGCGGTGATGTTCGGAAACGGCATTGCACCGATGTTGCGCACGCACATCGGTGAGGAATCGATGCTCAGCTCGTCGTTGCTGGTGTGCGCTGTCGCCGGCCTCGGCGTCGCGGCACTCGGAGGCCCTGCCGGCGCCGTCGTGCTGGCAGGGGTGGTGAACCTGATGGCGTCACTGGGACGGCTGAGCTTCGAGAGCATCGTCCAGCGTGACGCCCCGGGAGCGAATCAGGGCCGGGCGTTCGCGGTGTTCGAGACCAGGTTTCAGCTGGCGTGGGCCTTGGGCGCCTTCGTGGCGGTGGCGATCCAGGTGTCGGGCCCGATCGGATTCCTCGTGGTGGGCCTCAGTGCGGCCGGTGCGGCGATCTATCTGTGGCAGCGGCGATCGGCCGGCCCGGTCACTGGCCGGTCACGCGGGCGATCCAGAGCCCGGGCGCCCCGATCTCGTTCGGCGTCGGAACGGCGTTCGGATCGGTGAACAACGGGGCGAGCCCGTTTTCGCCCGCCCGGTCGACAACGCCTTGGACGAACGCTTTTCCGCGAGCGGTCTGCTCGGCACCCAGTCGGATTCCGAGCAAGCGTTCGACGAAGATGTCGTCGGGTGATGCCTCGGCTCGCCGCCGCCTCACCGCCTCGGCGATCTGCAGTGCATTGCCTCCGATGATGCGAACCGACACCGCATCGACGACCCAGTCGATGATGCCGATCGTGACGGCGACCGCCGCGTCGAGCTCGGGCTCCAGCGCCTGCTGCTCGGGTGAGCGGACTGCTCCGAGGAGGATCTCCGGGTCGCCGAACGCCTGCTGCATCGCCGCCATCGGGTCGCTTTGATCGATGTCGAGCGACGTCAGCTTGTCGGTCATCGCGGACGGATCCGGGCGGAAGGCGCCGACGTGTCGTTGGACCAGCGAACGGAGATGGTCGGCGATGTGGTCGATCGACAGCAGCGTGAGGCCGGCGAGTTCGTGCGCCAGGACCCACAAGCGCATTTCGTCGAGTTCGATCGACCACTCGGCGGCGAACGTGTCGATGTTCGACGGCACGACGACGAGCGCCGGGGTTGCACGGGGGATCGGTAGGTCGTACACGCCGAACGCACGCCGCGCGAGATTTCCCACCATCGATCCGACGCTCATCCCCATCATTGCGGGCGCCATCATCTTGCCGAGGCCGGCCATCATCTGCGCCATTGGATCGGTCGCCATCTCGGCAGGAAGGTCGTCGGTCGCGCCGAGCGACGTCGCGAGCTCGGTGAACAACGGCCGGTACGCCTCCAGCGTCTGTTGAGCCCACTGCTCTGGCGTGGCGACCGACGGTTCTGTGTCGGGCACCTCGAGCTGCATCACGTCGGCGACGTGGAGGCGGGCGATCCGGGCGAGTTCGCCGTACTTGATGCGCACGGTGGGGTCGACGTTGGCCGGCGTGCTGACTCCGGTGCCCGACAACAGCCCGCCGCCGCTGGCGGCGATCACGGCGAACTGTCTTGCTGCGTCCCAGTTCAACGGGCCCTGGCCCGACAGCGCCCGGGACAGATCACCGAACAGGGGAAGCCCAGCGAACGGATCGATCGAGTCGCCCGGTTCGTCGTCATCGGCCATGCGTCGATGCTACGTGTTCGACGTTCGCCCGACTCAGCGGTAGGCGCGGTGTCGTTGCCGTTGCGGCCGCGGCGATCGGTATCGTGCCCGCGATGATCGTCGTGCTGACCGGCGCTGGGGGTGCGCTGGGCGACCGAGTGGTCGATCGGTTGCATGGCCTGCCCGACATCGATGTCGTCGTGGTGCAACCGGGGGCAGCGCCGGACGCGGCAGCCGGGTCGTGCGATGTCGTCGTCGATCTCGGCAGCAGTGACTACGACCGCCGCGCCGCTCGGCGCGAGAGCGTGACCGAGTTCGCAGCGGGCACATTGGCAACAGCGGATCGCCTCGGTGCGGCGCATGTGGTGTTCGTCTCGTCGGCGATGGTGTACGGAGCGCGGGCCAACAATGCGATCCCGCTGACCGAGGAGGCCACACTGCGGCCCGACGTGGAGTTCGTCTTCGCCCGTCAGTTGGCGTCGGCGGAGGAACTCGTCGAACAGTGGCGGCGATCGGATTCCGCTCGGGCCACTTCGGTCCTGCGACCGGCGGTATCACTCGCCGCCGGCGGTGACTCACGGTTGGCGAGCGCCATCGTGTCCGGGTTCGGACGTCGCCTCGCCGAGGCCGATCCACCGTCGCAGTACCTGCACCTCGACGACCTCGCGGCGGCGGTCGTGCTGGCAGTGACGGATCGACTCGACGGCGTGTACAACGTCGCCCCGGACGGTTGGGTGGCCGGCGATCGTGTCCGAGCGTTGTCGGGCGAGCGTCCGCGCCTGCCGTTGCCCGAGCGCGTGTCGGAGTTGGTGGCGGGGCTGCGGTGGCGGTTCCAGCGCGGTCCGATTCCGCCGGGCCTGCTGCCGTACACCCTCGACCCCTGGGTGGTGTCGAACGGTCGACTGCGCGTGGCGGGCTGGGAACCAACGGTCACCAACGAGCAGACCTACGTCGAGAGCACCGAGGCGCCATGGTGGACGGTGGTGTCGCCGAAGCGCCGCCAAGAGTTGGCGCTCGGTGCTGGGGTGGCCGCCGCAGTCATACTCGGTGGCGTCGTCGCGATGCTGATACGTCGCCGGATCAATCGCCGACGAGTGTGATCAGTTCGCCGCCCGCAACATGTGCCACGAGGTCACCGTTGCCGTCGAAGACCACCGAGCCGTCGGGGACATCGAGGAAGGCCACCTCACCCCACGCAAGCCGATACGTGACCGCCTCGGTGTGCATCAATACGGGATCGTGAACGTCGGGAAGCGCGGCGGCGATCTCCGTGCCGTCGAGCGTCAATTGCGGACCCGATGTGACGGCATGGGGGAACGCAGAGAATGAAGTCAGCACCGCACCGATCGGCATCAGTGGCCCGCCGATGCCGGCGGTCGTGGCAAACGCCGGCCGAGTCGTGATCGGTGGGGTCGCCACTGCGGAGCGGATCGCGGTCACCGGCGTGGTGGTCGCGCTGAGGGCCACGGGGCTCGACGAAGCTCGTGGGGTCATCGCCACGACGAGGCCCGCAACCGCCACCACCGCGAGCGTGCCGAGGGCGAGGCCGGCGAGGTGATTGGACGTCGAGTGCTCGACATCAGCGCGGGTGGGGCCGAGTTCGGAGGGGTGTCGCCACGTTCGTTCGTGAGGAGGCAACGGCCCGGGTTCCACGAAGAAGAGATCGTACAACCCGCTGGCGACCTCGTGGCCGCGGCGGCACCGCCGATCGGTACGCTGCGAGCGTGCAGGCCCCATCCGATCGCGACGAATGGTTCGCACTGAGCGATACAGAACTCCCGATCGGCGCCGCCTACGACTGGGCGGTTCGCCCACAGTGCGGCGCGGTGGTGCTGTTCAGCGGCACGATCCGCAACCACGCCGAGGGTCGCAGCGGCGTCGAGCACCTCACCTACGAGGCATACGACGAGCAGGTCGTCACGCGCTTCGCCGAGATCGGCATCGAACTACGGCGACGCTGGCCCGACACCGGCCGCATCGCCCTGTTGCACCGCATCGGCCGACTGCAGGTGGAAGAGTCGTCGGTGATCGCCGTGGTGTCCGCACCCCATCGCTCCGAGGCATTCGAAGCGGCGCGTTTCGCGATCGACGCGCTGAAGGAGTCGGCACCGATCTGGAAACACGAGGTGTGGGCCGACGGCGCCGGCTGGGGCACCGGCGCCCACGATCTGCGCGCAGCTCGCTCGGTCGGCGAATGACGCCACTGGTCGTCATTCTGGCCGTTGCGGTCGTCGCTCTCCTCGGGTTCGTCGTCGTCGCCGCACGACGCAACCGTCGCCGGCCCGACGACATCGATTCGTTCCGACGTCAGATCGATGCGCTGTCGCCCGAAGCTCGTCGTCAGACGTCCGATCGGATGAAACCGTCCGATGGTCGCTCGAACGGCGATGATGGTGCAAATGGCAACTGAGGCAACGAGGGGGCTCCGTGGCGCGTGACCTGGCCATCGACCTCGGTACGGCGAACACGCTCGTCTACATGAAGGGACGCGGCATCGTGCTCAACGAGCCGTCGGTCATCGCCTTGAACCGCCAGACCGGCGAGGTGCTCGCCACCGGTCGTGAGGCGTGGCAGATGATCGGGCGCACCCCTGGCTACATCGTGGCCGTCCGGCCATTGCGCGGGGGAGCGATCACCGACTTCGAGATCACCGAGCGCATGATCCGGCTGTTGCTGCAGCGAGTCGGGGTCAGTCGATTCACCCGGCCGAAGGTCGTCATCTGCGTGCCGTCGGCGATCACCGAGGTCGAGCGGCGCGCGGTGACCGACGCTGCTCGCCGGGCGGGGGCGGCCGATGCCAACCTGATCGAGCAGCCGATGGCGGCGGCGATCGGCGCTGACCTGCCGATCGACGAACCTGTGGGCAACATGGTGATCGACATCGGGGGCGGAACGAGTGAGACGGCCGTGATCAGCCTCGGCGGGATCGTGGCGCTCGAGGCCGTTCGTGTCGGATCGTTCGACATCGACGCCGCGATCCAGAACTACGTACGGCGAGAACATGGCATTGCGATCGGCGAACGCACTGCCGAGGAGATCAAGGTCGCCATCGGCTCCGCTGATCCGACGCCCGACGAGAACCAAGCCGAAGTTCGTGGTCGAGACCTGATGACCGGGCTTCCGAAGACCGTCATCCTTACGCCCGAAGAGGTTCGCTACGCCATCGAGGATGTCGTGTCGTCGATCGTCGCGTCGGTGATCCGCTGCCTGTCGAAGGCGCCGCCGGAGCTGTCGCAGGACTTCTTGGTGCGTGGGATGTATCTCGTCGGCGGCGGCGGACTGTTGCGCGGGCTGGCCGAGCGCATCGAGCGCGAGACCGAGGTGCCGGTGAAGATGTCGAACGTCCCGCTCGAGGCGGTGGTGCTCGG
>JBGTEH010000088.1:0-6454 GCA_041747915.1 Ilumatobacteraceae bacterium | reverse complement strand
GCGCTGCTCGCGTTCGTGCAAGACGACATCAAGAAGGTGCTCGCGTACTCGACCGTGTCGCAGCTCGGCTACATGATGCTCGGCCTCGGTACCGGCGCCTGGCTGCCGGCGGTGTTCCACATCTTCACCCACGCGTTCTTCAAGTGCTGCCTGTTCCTCTGTGCCGGCTCGATCAGCCACTCGGGCTCCCATCACTCGTTCGACATGAAGAAGGACATGGGCGGCCTGCGCAAGAAGATGCCGATCACGTTCGCCGCGTGGATCGTGTCGACCCTGGCCCTCACCGGTGTGTTCCCGTTCGCCGGCTTCTGGTCGAAGGACGAGATCATCGACAACGTCGGAAACAACGGCTACACGCTGCTGTACTGGGTCGGTCTCGGCGGAGCGGTGCTCACGGCCATGTACATGACCCGGGCGACGTATCTGGTGTTCTTCGGTGAACCCCGCGGCGCCGCGGCCGGCGAACACCACGGGGACGAAGCGCACGCAGAGGAACACGAGATGGAACAGGTCTCCGTCGGTGCTCCCGAGCCCCGCTCCCTCGGCGCCGCCGCCAACGCTCAGGTCGGCCATGGCGCACGTGACGAGGGAAGCGCCAGCGACGAGTCACACGGAGGACACGGAGGAAGCGCAGCGGACGACGGGTCCGACCACCACAGCGGCCCGCACGAGTCGGGGCCGCTGCTGTTGATCCCGATCGTGATCCTCGCCTTCCTTGCACTCGTCGGCGGTCTCGTGAATCCGACCCCATTGGCGTCGCGGTTCGGCGAGGGTGTCGAGGCGTTGAAGAAGTACGTCGAGCCGCGCCCGACTCCGGTCCCGTTCGAGGACGTGATCGCCACCGGTCCCGGCGAGTCGATCACGCTCGTCGACGGACGCCCCGCTGCGGCTCCCAACGCCGAAGAAGGCGAGGACGGCGCCGAGAAATCGGGTTGCGGTTATGACGTTCCGCAGCCCGGTACGGCGTGCTTCTTCCCGGCCGTCACCCACGCGGAGCCGACCTTCGCCAAGATTCTGTTGTCGCTCGCGGTGGTCGTGGTCGGCTACGCCATCGCGATCGCCTTCAACATCGCGTTCTACGGCCGCCGTGACAAGCGTCTCGTCGGTCTGACCGAACGGTCAACGGTGATGCGTGGCGGCTTCACGTTCCTGAAGAACAAGTACTACCTCGACGTGCTCTACGAGAACATCTTCGTCCGTGCCGTCGCGCACCCCATTGCCAAGGCCACCAACTGGTTCAACCAGAACGTGCTCGACGCCACCGTCGATGCGGCCGGTGCCGGTGCTCGGCGCACCGGTGAGTGGGTCTACGACAACATCGATCAGAAGGTCGTCGACGGAGCCGTCGACGGTTCCGGCTGGATCGCCTCCGAGTCCGGCCACGGTCTCCAATCCACCCAATCGGGCAAGGTCAGTCAGTACGGCGCGCTGCTCTTCGGCGCTGCCGCTGTCGGTGCCATCGTCCTCGTCCTCGTCAACGTGAGCTGAAAGCAACCCACCATGGAACCACTCACCGATCAGAACTGGCTGCTGAGCGTCGGCACCTTCCTGCCGTTGCTCGGCGTGCTCGTGATGATGTTCGTGCCGCGCGGCGAAGAAGCCACGCACAAGCTCATCGGCATCGTCGCGGCGGGGGCCACACTGGCCGTCGGCATCGTCACGCTGTTCGCGTTCGACTACAGCGAGGCCGGACGCCTGCAGTTCTTCGTCGATGTCGAATGGATCCCGGTCATCGACTCCGGCTATACGGTCGGCATCGACGGCATCAGCCTGCCGCTGTACATCTTGTCGATGGCGGTCACGTTCCTGGTGATGATCTACTCGTGGGACAACATGCCCGACGCGGGCAACCCCAAGGCCTTCTTCATCCTCATGCTGATCCTGCAGGTCGGCATGGCGGGCACGTTCATGGCACAGGACCTCATCTTGTTCTTCGTCTTCTTCGAGCTCGTGCTGCTGCCGATGTTCTTCATGATCGGGGTCTGGGGCGGCGAGCAACGCAAGTACGCCTCGCTCAAGTTCTTCCTCTACACGATGTTCGGTTCGGCGTTCATGCTGGTCGCGTTCATCGCGCTGTACTTCCAGACGGGTGCCGAGAGCTTCGGTTTCCAGTTCCTGATCGAGGCCGGAGCTGGCATCGACAAGAACGTCCAGATCTGGATCTTCGCCGGCATGTTCCTCGGTTTCGCGGTGAAGGTGCCGATGTTCCCGTTCCATACCTGGCTGCCCGACGCGCACACTCAGGCACCCACGCAGGGTTCGGTGATCTTGGCGGCGATCCTGCTGAAGCTCGGCACGTACGGCTTCGTACGCATCGCCCTGCCGATGCTGCCGGAAGGGGCTTTGGCATGGGCGCCCGTGATCGGCATCCTCGCCGTGATCGGCATCATCTACGGAGCGCTCGGCTGTCTCGCGCAGACCGACATGAAGCGGCTGATCGCGTTTTCGTCGGTCGCCCACATGGGCTTCGTGATGCTCGGCATCTCGACGCTGACGACGTTCGGCATCAACGCTGCCTTGTTCGGCATGGTCGCCCACGGCTTGATCACCGGCATTCTGTTCTTCGTCGCCGGATCGGTGAAGCACCGCTATCACACCCTCGAGATCAAGCGCCTGTCGGGTCTGCTCGTTCAGGCGCCGCGTCTCGGATGGATCATGGGTTTCGCCGCAATGGCATCGCTCGGCCTTCCCGGCCTTGCCGGCTTCTGGGGTGAGTTCCCGGCGATCCTCTCGGCCTACAGCCCGAACTTCGGCCTCAGCGAAGCGTTGTTCCGCACGCTGATGGTCATCGCGGCAATCGGTACCGTGCTCGCTGCCGGCTATCTACTGTGGCTTTACCAGCGCACCGCCTTTGGTGAGCCGAGCGCCGAGTTCAGCTCGAACGGGCCGGGCCATGGCGGCGTTGCTCATTCGTTGAGTTCGGCCGCCAACGACGACGAGCACGGCCACGACGAGATCCATGACGTCACCCCGATCGAGTGGATTGCGTGGACGCCGTTCCTCATCGGCATCGTCGTTCTCGGTGTGTACCCGCAGTTGCTGTTCAAGGTCATCAACCCGGCGGTCACCGAACTCGTGGCGAACCTCGGACGGTCACTCGGCTGATGCTCGCCACGTTCCTCGCCCAACTCGGCGACTGGTCGTCGCCGTCGATCGACTGGGCCGCGCTCGCGCCCGAGATCGTGTTGGCGATCGGCGTCAACGTGATCCTGCTGCTCGATCTGCAGCTCGCCGAGACGAAGAAGTGGGCGATTGCCACGATCACCGGCTTCGTGCTGCTCGGTGCGTTCGTCGCAGTCGTGGTGCTGGCCGTGACCGGCGACGGCGTCAGGTCGCTCTTCGACGGGCGTTATGTCGTCGACGACTACGCGCTGATCCTCAAGGCGCTGTTCCTTCTCGCGGCCTACGTGGTCGTGCTGCTCAGCCAGACCGAACTCGAAGAAGGTGGCTACTACCAGGGCGAGTTCTACGTTCTGTTGCTGTGCAGCGTGCTCGGCATGGTGATGATGGCGTCGGCTCGCGACCTGGTCAGCATCTTCATCGCCTTGGAGTTGCTGTCGATCCCGGCCTACATGATGGCGGCGTGGAACAAGCGCAACCGCAAGTCGAACGAGGCGGGCGTCAAGTACTACCTGCTCGGCGTGTTCGCGTCGGCGGTGCTGCTCTACGGCATGAGCCTGCTGTTCGGCGCAACCGGCTCGACGAAGTTGACCGACATCGGCGCCGCATTGCTCGACGGCGATCTGATCGGTCTCGATGTGGTGGCGGTCGTGTTCGTGATCTGTGGGTTCGCGTTCAAGATCTCGGCGGTGCCGTTCCACCAGTGGGCGCCTGACACGTACGAGGGTGCGCCCACTCCGGTGACGGCGTTCTTCTCGGTGGCGACCAAGGCAGCGGGCTTCGTGGCGCTGATGTCGGTCGTGTTCATCGCCTTCCCCGGAGCCGACGGCGTCTACCAGCCGTTGATCTGGGTGATGGCCGTGCTGACGATGACGCTCGGCAACGTGCTCGCGCTGCGCCAGACCAACATCGTGCGCATGCTCGCCTACTCATCGGTGAGCCAGGGCGGGTTCATCCTGATGCCCCTGGCCTTCGCCGGAGAACCGGGTGTCGGAGCCGCCGCGCTGAACGCCGTGGTCGTGTACCTGGTGGCGTATGCGTTCATGAACCTCGGCGCCTTCGCCGTCGTGATCGCCGTTTCGCGCAAGACGCGCAGCGGCGAGATCTCGTCGTTCGGTGGGCTCTTCTCGTACGCCCCGGGCCTGGCGGTGGCGATGACGATCTTCTTCGCGTCGCTCGCCGGCATCCCGCCGCTTGCCGGGTGGTTCGCCAAGTTCAACTCGTTCAAGGCGGTGCTCGATGCCGGCACGACCTCGGCCTACGTGATGGCTGCGATCGCGGCTGTCAACACCGTGATCGCGGCGGCGTATTACATGCGAGTACTGCGCGTCGTGTGGATGGACGAGGTGCCCGACGGCGACATCACGCCGGTGAAGTCCCCGGCCCCCGTCGTCGCCGCACTGGCGATCACCGTGCTCGGCACCATCGTGCTCGGCGTGTTGCCCAACCTCATCGCCCGTGTCGGTGCCCCCGACGCCCTCCTCGGCGCCTTCACAGGCTGACGCCGACCCAACCCATCGCAACGCGTGAACAAATGGGGCGGTGACCGCACCATTTGTTCACGCGTTCGGGGTGGAGAACCGCGATGACGGAGGAGATTCGGGGGGAGATCGGGCAACGGGGGGCGATCCCATTCGAGCGGTTCATGGAACTGGCGCTCTATGGGTTCGAGGGGTTCTACACGAAGACCGATGGGGGATCGGTGGGGCGACGCGGCGACTTCATCACGTCGCCCGAGGTGGGGCCGCTGTTCGGCGCGGTGATCGCCCGGTACCTCGACGCCGAGTGGGAACGGATCGGCCGGCCCGATCCGTTCACGGTCGTCGACCTCGGTGCCGGGCCCGGCACGCTCGCGCGGTCGGTGCTGACCGCACGGGCCGCATGTGTCGACGCGATGAGTTACGTCGCGGTCGAGGTGTCGGCGTCACAGCGGACCCGTCATCCCGACGGCGTCGAGTCTGCGGCGTCGCTGCCCGCCGAACCGTTCGACGGTGTGGTGATCGCCAATGAACTGCTCGACAACCTCCCCTTTCGGTTGGCCGTGTTCGACAGCGGCTGGCGCGAGGCGTTCGTCGACGTCGGAACCGACCACAACTTCGTCGAGTTGCTGTCGGCGCCGTTCGATCCGGTTCCCGCCTGCTTGCCGCCGGTGGCGCCGTTCGGATCGCGCGCCCCGATCGTCGATCGTGCTGCCGCGTTCGTGGCACACGCCTGCGAACTCGTGCGTTCGGGGTCGGTGGTGGCGATCGACTACGCGTCGCCGATCACTGCGATGCTTGCCGGTCGCCCGTGGCGGGAGTGGTTGCGCACCTACCGCGGCAATGAGCGCGGCGACCATTACCTCGCGGCGCCTGGCACTCAGGACATCACGATCGACGTGCCGATCGACCAGCTCCCCGAACCCGACACAGTGCGCGCGCAGGCCCAGTTCCTCCAGCGGTGGGGGATCGAAGAGCTCGTGAACGAGGGCAGGCGCGTGTGGACCGAGCAGGCCGCCCGGCCCGGTCTCGAGGCAATGAAGATGCGCAGCCGGATCAGCGAAGCCGAAGCACTGCTCGACCCGGCCGGTCTCGGCGGTTTCCTGGTCGCCGAATGGCGTGTCGATCAAGAGCAGTAACTGCTCAGTGAGCGGCGGGGTCGGAGATTCGGGGTCAGACCCCGCGTCTCATTTCAGGTTCGCACCGGTTGTCGTTTTGTGTGGGGGCGGCGGTTGGTGGGTTGTCGGTCGATGGTGGTTCCGGTGTGGTGCAGGATCCCGTCGGGTCGTCTCCAGGTGGCGACCCGTTCGGAGGTGATGGTGAGGGTCCAGCCGCCTTCGTGGAGTCGGTCCGCACATCATGCGCATGGGGGTGCGTCAGAGTTCCCCCGAATCGGGCCCGGCTCAGGTGTGACGTTCGACACACCCGAGGATTTCTGGGGACGGCGCGCTTTCAGCGGGCTGGTCGGCGCTCGGCTCACCCAGAGCTGCGACCCGCTCAGTGATCTACCATCGAGTCATGGCTGAACAGGGCAACGCCAATGAGCATCACGACGCGATCGACGCACTGAGCGCAGAGAATCGGACGTTCCCGCCATCCGACGCGTTCGTGGCGAACGCACTCGTGACCGGCACGTTCCTGTACGACGAGGCCGCTGAGGACGACGAAGCGTTCTGGGCGCGCCAGGCAGCGGACCTGCTGAACTGGGCGAAGCCGTGGGACACGATCCTCGACTGGCAGCTTCCCGATGCGAAGTGGTTCCTCGGCGGTCAGCTCAACGTGGCCCACAACTGTCTCGATCGCCACGTGCTCGCCGGCAAGGGCGACAAGGTTGCCATCCACTGGGAGGGCGAACC
>JBGTEH010000087.1:0-13076 GCA_041747915.1 Ilumatobacteraceae bacterium | reverse complement strand
CCCGGCTCGGTCAGCGCCAGCGTGCGAACCACGTCGATCTGCGTCCCGTCGAGAAGTCGAACCCCCGGCCGCAACTGTTCGAGATCACCGACGAACTGCAGCGCCACACCTCTCGACGCAACACCCGAGAGCACGAGCACGACGTGTTGGTCGTCGGCGAGGCGTGTGACCACGGATGGGCCGTCACCCACGTGAGCAGCCTCGAGCGTCGAGCGGACGTTCGCCGCCTCGACGTCGGCGTGACGGGAGGTGAGGGCATCGTCACTGCGTTGGTCGCGAATGCGTTCGACGGCGGGTCGCAGCTGTCCACTCACGTCGCTCTGCACCGATGCCTGGAGCTGCGAATATCCGTCGAAGCCCAGCTTCACCGCGAAGCGAACCACGGTGGCCGCACCGACGCGTGACGCCTCGGCGACATCGGCCACCGTGCCGAAGGCGACGAGCTGCGCGTCGGCGAGAATCGTCTCCCCGATGCGCCGCTCGGACGGGGTCAATGCCGTCGCCCGCTCGGCGAGTCGACGTTCGACTTCCATGAGCGCACCGTATCGCCATCAGCAATTGATGGACAGCATTCCATTCTTGCGCTACGATGGAACGCATGTACCAGTCGGCGTTGACAGCCGAGAATCCGAGGCTGCAGACGACCGTCCACCACGATGTGCCGGTGGGCCTCGCCGTTGCTGACGCCACGGGCTGGTCCATCGCAGACACCGCCATCGACCACCTCGGCGAAGAGCTCGTCCACGCCGGAGCGATCGGCGGCCGGTCGCTCCCGTTCACCGTCGACGACGCAATCCTGCGCTTCGCTGTCGACCCGCCGCGGTGCGGCGCGCTGCTCGTTCGCAATGTTCCGCTCGGCGACCTTCCGCCCACTCCGCCGGCGCCCGACGTTCGCGTCGACAAGACGTTGGCGACCGAATTGGCACTGCTCACCGTGGCCCGACGGCTCGGCCAACCGGTGGGCTACGTCCCCGAGCACGGCGGTCGCATCGTGCAGAACATCGTTCCGACAGCCGTCGACGCCGACAGCCAGACATCGACGTCGTCGAACTCCAACCTGATGTTCCACACCGAGACGGCGTTTCACCCCCATCGGCCGCGCTACCTGCTCTTGCTGTGCCTGCGCGGCGATCGATCGGCGCGAACGACCCTCGCGTCCGTGCACGACATCATGGACCAGCTGAGTGACGACATCGTCGAGCTGATGTTCGAACCTCGTTTCCGCACCGCCGTCGATGCCAGTTTCCTCGCCGGTCGCTCGAACGAGTTCGGCCCGATCATGCCGCTCGTGAGTGGCGCCCGAACCGAGCCGACATTCGTGTTCGACGCCGATCTCACCGTCGGCGTCGACGCCGCGGCCGACGACGTGCTCGGCAAGATTCGCTCGGCGATCGCCGTGGTCGAGACGTTCGTCGTGCTCGAGGCGGGCGACCTTCTCGTGGTCGACAACAACATCGCCGTTCACGGTCGTTCACCGTTCACCGCCCGCTTCGACGGCACCGACCGATGGCTGCAGCGCTCGTTCGTGGTCACCGACCTCGCCCCGAGCGCCGCCGACCGCGACGGCCGAGTGATCACCACGCAGTTCGGGCGAGCCGCGCACTCCTCGGCCTGACGTCCAGATTCCGGCGTGGGTCAGATCTCGACGAGCGTCCCGAGTTCGAAGACCCGGTCGGCCGGCAGCGAGAAGAACCTCGCTGCACTCGATGCGCTCCGGTTCATGACCACGAAGAGCCGTTCTCGGGCGCGATGCATGCCCGGCGCCTTGGTCGACGTCACGACCTCACGTCCGATGAAGTACGAGGCCCGCTCAGGATCGAACTGCTGACCGGGCACGACCAGGAGTTCGAGTGCGTACGGCACGTCGGGGTCATCGAGGAATCCGAAGTGCAGCTCGACCTGCTGGATTCCCGATCCGACCTTTCGACTCACGACGCGTTCGGCGGCCGACACGCGCGGCACGTCGCGCATGTGCACCGAGACCATCAACGTCAGTTGATGCAATACGTGATTGTGTTCGAGGTTGGCGATGAGTGCCGGCGGCGCGGCTCCAGAGTCCTTGAACATGTAGACGGCCACGCCCGGAACTCGAACGACGTCGGCAGCCGACGCCTCGTGGACCACCGTTTCGATCGGTCGCTCTCCGCGGTGGATCCGCTCGGCGACGAGTTGACGACCCTTTCGCCACGTCGTCATCATCGTGACGAGAACGACGCCGACGAGAAGCGGGAACCAGCCTCCTGAGGCGATCTTGACGATGTTCGCCGACAGGAATGCGACATCGACGACGAGGACCGGAATGCAGACCGCCAGGATGCGCCGGCCTTGCCAGTGCCAACGATCGCGTGCCACCCGCGCAAAGAGCACGGTCGTGATCAACATCGTGACCGTCACCGCAATGCCGTACGCCGAGGCGAGACTGCTCGAGGTTCGAAATGCGAGGACGAGGCCGACGCATCCGATCATCAGCAGCCAGTTCACCGTCGGCACGTAGATCTGCCCGACGTGACGCGCCGAGGTGTGAGTGATGCGCATGCGCGGCAGGTAGTCGAGTTGCACGGCTTGCGCGGTCAGCGAGAACGCGCCCGAGATCAATGCCTGTGAGGCGATCACGGTGGCACACGTTGCGAGGACCGCCAACGGCAGGATCGCCCACGAGGGCGCGAGTTGGTAGAACGGGCTCTCGACCGCCGTGGGATCGGCCACGACCAGCGCGGCCTGCCCGAAATAGTTCAGCACCAGTGCCGGCAGGACCAGCAGATACCAGCTGAACTGGATCGGCCGGCGGCCGAAGTGGCCCATGTCGGCGTAGAGCGCCTCACCGCCCGTGACGACCAGGAAGATCGAACCCAGCGCCACGAACGCTTTCGTGGGTTCGTTGACGAAGAACTCGAATGCGTACGACGGTGAGACGGCGCGCACGACGCCGGGGTGCCGGGCGACCTGGTTCAGCCCGAGCACGGCGAGCGTGCCGAACCACACCAGCATCACCGGCCCGAAGACAGCCGAGATCCTCGCCGTACCGTGTCGTTGCACGGCGAACAGCCCGACGAGAATGACGATCGAGATCGGGATCACGAACCGGGAGAATGTCGTGCTCGCCACTTCGAAGCCTTCGACGGCGCTCAGCACCGAGATCGCAGGGGTGATCAAACCGTCGCCGTAGAGCAGCGCCGTGCCGAACACACCGAGTGTCACCACCGCCGCCAGGGCGCCCTTGGCGTTGCCCGACTTCGGTGCCACCAACGCCGTGAGAGCGAGGATTCCCCCCTCGCCGTGGTTGTCGGCACGCATGACCAACGCGAGGTACTTGATCGAGATGACGATGATCAGCGCCCAGAACACCGTCGACGCAACGCCATAGGCGCTCTGTGTCGACACGGCGAGGTCGGCGCTGTCGAACGTCTCGCGCAATGCGTAGATCGGGCTCGTGCCGATGTCGCCGTAGACGATCCCGAGCGCACCGAATGCCAAACCGGCCGTGCCCACACGCACCGCTCGTGCTGTCTCGCTCATGTTCGTGCTCGCGTCGTCACTCGAGCGAGCAGCGTACGGCCAGAGTTCAGACGTCGAGGAGCTTGGCGCGCACGAGCTCGGTCTCCGTCGAACTCAGCGGGCGATTGGTCGTCACCCGGACTGTGACGGTGCCGCCGTCGACACTCGCATCGATCGCCGACTCGTCGGGTTCGTGCGTCTCGATGTCGCGCAGGAACACCACTCCGGTGAGCCCGACGTCGTTGGACGCTTCGGTGAGCCTCCCGACTGCCTGGGCCTCGTCGGACGTCGCCCACCGCTCGATGGGTACCTCGATCAAGCTCACCGACGGCAACTGCGACAGGTTGGTCACCGATTCGACGGCATGGTGGCCAGCGTGCCAGGTGGCCGCATCGGGAGTGCGCAGTCGCACCGACGCGCTGCCGATGAGGTCGACGGTGCCCCTGACCTCGGACCCGCCGACTCGCAGGATCACGTCGTCGCCCACGGCGTAGCGGTCTTCGAGAAGGGCGCGTGTTCCGGCCAGGAAGTCCTTGACGAGGTCCTGACCGCTGAGCGCGAGTGCCAGCCCGATGAAGCCAGCGCTGGAGATCGCAAAGGCCAAGTCGACGCCCAACAGTTCGAGTGCTGCGAACCCGGCAACAGTGAAGATGAGCACGGTCAGGAACCGACCGATCATCTTGGCGACCGAGTCGGCCCGTTGACGCTTGCGTGCGTCTGCCTGACCGTCGTCGCCAAGACGATCGAGCCTGACCCTCCACGACCCTTCGGAACGCTGCGCTCGACGGACTGCCCGCCTCGTCATCGTGCGAACGAGCGTGCGGGCGAACCACGACGCGATGATCGCGACGGGCAGCAGGAGAAGTGCTTCGGAGGCCGATGCGAACCAGGACAACATGGGGAAACTTCCTTCATCGGCCTTCGCCGAACATTACGGTTACGTTACAACGACAGGCTGCCACGCGAAGCGCGAAGGCTGTGTTCGGTCGGTGCACTTTCGAGGGTGACATCGTTCACGTCACCCCCTCCAGTCCGCCCCGAACCCCGTCGCCATCGCCCGCACCCGCAACCGCGCACCCGGCGCTGATCCAACACGACAGCGTGTACCGTGCCATTCGTGTCAGCCCCTCGGCGCCCTGAGCGCCCTGTTCTCGGATGGCGCGAATGGGTCGCTCTCGGCGATTGGGACGTGGCTCATCTCAAAGCCAAGGTCGACACGGGAGCCCGCACGTCATCGCTGCATGCGTTCGATCTCGAATGGTTCCAGCAGGGCGAGGCACCGTGGGTTCGCTTCGTCATCCACCCCTGGCAGCGCTCGACCGACGATGCGGTCGTCGCGCAGGCACCGGTGGTGTCGACGCGCGATGTGCGGAGTTCGTCGGGAGCGATCGACCGTCGCCCGGTCGTGCGGACCACGCTCGTGATCGGCGGACACAGTGTCGATTCGGAGATCACCCTGACGCGTCGCGACGAGATGGGGTTTCGGATGCTCGTCGGTCGCGAGGCGATCAGGAATCGATTTCTGGTCGATCCCGGCGTGTCCTACCTCGGTGGGCGTCCGTCCAAGGACGTTCGACTCAAGAATCGGCGACGTTCGTGAGTCGCGTACGACGCGCCCCCTTCCGCATCGGCGAACTCGACGTCGCGCCTGGGCGTGCCGCCACAGGGGAACTTCCGATCGCACGGCTGGTCACGGGCACGCGCATCTCGTTGCCATTGCAGGTGTTCCATGGCCGAACCGACGGTCGCGTGATCTGGCTGAGCGCCGCAGTGCACGGCGACGAGATCAATGGCGTCGAAATCATCCGCCGCGTGACGCGCAGCCTCGATGCTCGAAAGATGTCCGGAACGGTGATCGCCGTCCCGATCGTCAATGTTCACGGATTCCTCAACGGTGACCGCTATTTACCCGACCGCCGCGACCTGAACCGGTCGTTCCCTGGATCAACGACCGGTTCACTCGCCGCGCGCATCGCCGATCTCTTCATGTCGGAAATCGTGAGGCGGTGCGATGTGGGCATCGACCTGCACACCGGGTCCGACCATCGCACGAATCTGGCCCACATTCGCGCCGACCTCGACGACCCCGAGACGCGCAAGCTCGCCGAGGCCTTCGGCGCGCCTCTGATGCTGCACGCCAAGACGCGCGACGGTTCGCTGCGCGGGGCGGCGACCGATCGCGGAGCGACGGTGCTGCTCTTCGAGGGCGGCGAGGCATTGCGGTTCGACACCGAGGCGTTGGCCATCGGTGTCGAGGGCATCCGGCGGGTGCTCAGCGAACTCGGCATGATCGATCCGGACTCCGACGATTCCCGGCCCGTGCCCGTCGAAAGTCGCCGTAGTTCATGGGTGCGCGCCCGGCGCAGCGGCATCGCACTTCTCGACGTCGAACTCGGCGAGGTCGTACAACGCGGTCAGCTTCTCGGCACCATCCACGACTCGGTCGGCCAACGACTCAGCCGCGTGAGCGCCCCTCGCGTCGGCATCGTGATCGGACGAGTACAACAACCGCTCGTCAATCAGGGCGATGCGCTCGTGCACCTCGCCGAAGTTGCCCCCGAGGTTCTGCCCACGCTCGGCCGGTTCATCTCCACACACCACTCCAGTCAGGAAAACTCGTGAAGCTCGCCCTCCTGTCGCGCGCCCCCCGCGCGTACAGCACACAACGCCTCAAGCTCGCCGCTGTCGATCGAGGACACGAGTGCAAGGTTCTCGACACCTTGCGCTTCGCGATCGACCTGTCGAGTTCCGAACCCGACCTGCAGTTCCGCGGCAGACCGCTCTCCGACTACGACGCCATCGTGCCCCGCGTCGGCGCATCGATCACCTACTTCGGTTCTGCCGTGGTCCGCCAGTTCGAGCAGATGGACGTCTACACACCGATCACCGCCAACGGCATCACGAACTCGCGCGACAAGTTGCGCGCCATCCAGATCCTGTCGCGCCACGACATCGGCATGCCGAAGACCGCGTTCGTGCGCAACCGCCAAGATGTACTGCCGGCGATCGACCGCGTGGGCGGTGCGCCGGTGGTCATCAAACTGCTCGAGGGCACGCAGGGCATCGGCGTGATCCTCGCTCCGGATCGCAAGGTCGCGGAGGCCATCATCGAGACGCTCCACAACACCAAGCAGAACGTGTTGATCCAGGAGTTCATCGCGGAGAGCAGAGGGCGCGACATCCGCGCGCTCGTGGTGGGCGACCGCGTCGTCGCATCGATGCGCCGGACCGCACAGGGCGACGAGTTCCGATCCAACGTCCATCGTGGTGGCACCGTCGAGGGCGTGTCTCTCGACCCCGCCTACGAACGTACGGCGGTTCGCGCGGCGCAGATCATGGGCCTCCGTGTTGCAGGCGTCGACATGTTGGAGGGCAACGACGGCCCTTTGGTGATGGAGGTCAACTCGTCACCAGGGCTGGAGGGAATCGAGCGCGCGACGGGCCTCGACGTGGCCGGCGCGATCATCGATCATGTCGCCAACCAGGTCGCCTTCCCGGAACTCGACGTGCGTCAACGACTGACCGTGAGCACCGGATACGGAGTCGCCGAACTGCTCGTGAGAGCCGATGGAGACTTCGTCGGCAAGACGATCGGCGAGGCGGGATTGCGCGATCGCGACATCACGGTACTCACGTTGCACCGCGACACCGACGTGATCCCGAACCCGCGTGAGTCGCGGCTGTTGGAGGCCAACGATCGGTTGTTGTGTTTCGGCAATCTCGAATCGATGCGCGACATGATCCCCGCCCGCCGGCGTCGACGCGCACGCGTCCGCAAGCTGCCTGAGCACCCGCTCCCCGACGAATCGGCGTGACCGCTCGGGCTACGGTTCGGCGGTGAGCGTCGACCGCGCCGACATCGAAGCTGCCCGAGCGGTGGTCGGATCGGTGGCCAAGCACACCCCGGTCATCACATCGGTGGCGTTGTCCGAGGACATCGGCGCAACGGTGGTGCTCAAGGCGGAGAACTTGCAACGCACGGGGTCGTTCAAGATTCGCGGCGCGATGAACAAGCTGTCGATGCTGGGCGCCGCCGCCGCCTCCGGAGTGACCACAGGCAGTGCGGGCAATCACGCTCAGGCACTGGCCTTCGCCGCTCAGCACTTCGGCGTGCCGTGTCGCATCTTCGTGCCGGTCGGCGCTCCGATCACCAAGATCGAGGCGTCGCGTCGCCTTGGGGCTGTGGTGACCGAAACCGGCGCCGACCTCAAGGCAGCGGTGGCTGCCGCGCAGGAACACGCCGGGGCGGGATCGATGACGTTCTGTTCGCCGTTCGACGATCCGGCGGTGGTCGCCGGCCAAGGCACGCTCGGCCTCGAGTTGCTCGACGACATCGACGATCTCTCGACCGTGGTCGTGCCACTCGGGGGCGGTGGGCTGATCAGCGGGGTGGCCATCGCCGTGAAGTCCGCACGGCCAGGTGTGCGCGTCATCGGCGTGCAGGCCGCGGTGTGCGCGCCGTACGCCGGCGGCACGGTGGCGAACGGTCCGGTGCTGACGCTCGCCGACGGAATCGCGGTCAAGTATCCGGGGGTGGTGACGGCGCCGCTCGTGGATCGTTGGGTCGACGAGATCGTGACGGTCGACGAGGATGCCATTGCCGACGCCATGGTTCTGCTCATGGAGCGGGCCAAGTTGTTTGCGGAAGGTGCCGGCGCGGTGGGCGTGGCCGCATTGTTGTCGGCGGCGATCGCGCCCGCCGACACGGGCACCACGTGTGTCGTGATCTCCGGCGGCAACGTCGATCTCGGTGTCGTACCGAGCTTGATCCGGCGCCACGAGAACCAGGCGGGCCGCCGCCTCTCCGTCGTCGCACGCATCGATGACCGGCCCGGTGGCCTCGCGACGTTGCTGTCGGTGTTCGCCGACGGCGGGGCCGACCTCATCGAGGTCGAACACATTCGCGAGGGCCTCGACCTGCATGTTCGCGAGACCGGAATTCATGCCACCTTCGAGGTTCGCGGCGCCGAACACGCCGCCCGCCTCCTCGAGTCGGCCCGCACTGCCGGCTACGACATCTCCCCCTCTGGCCTCTGATCCGCGCGGCGACTGGACGATCTACCTACTGGTCGGTAGGCTGGCGTCGTGATCGAGTCCGACCTGCTCAACGAACTCACACCCGTGGTTGAACGCCTGCTCGAACGGCACCTCGCCACCACCAAGGAGTGGTTCCCACACGAATACGTGCCGTACAGCCGCGGCCTCGACCACGTCAAGGGCCACCAGTGGACCCCTGACGATGCCGACCTCGCCGGCCACGAGATCACACCCGAGGTTCGCAGCGCGCTCCTCGTCAACCTGCTCACCGAGGACAACCTGCCGTACTACTTCCGGAGCGTCGAGAAGCTCTTCGGCAGTGACGGTGCATGGGGCACGTGGGTTCGCCGATGGACCGCCGAAGAGGGCCGCCACTCGATGGCGATCTACGGCTATCTGATGGCGACGCGGGCGATCGATCCGGTCGAACTCGAACGTTCACGCATGGCGCAGGTGTCGGGCGGCCAGACCCCCGATCCGCCGCTGCACGAGGGATTCGTCTACTTGGCACTGCAGGAGTTGGCCACGCGCATCTCGCACCGCAACACCGGCGCACTGCTCGGCGATCCGGTCGGCTACGAGGTGATGAAGCGCGTGGGCAGCGACGAGAACCTGCACCAACTCTTCTATCGCGATCTCGCCGCGGCGGCGATCGAGACCGATCCGAACACGATGATGATCGCCATCGAGAACCAGGTGCGCACCTTCGCGATGCCCGGCACGGGCATTCCAGACTTCGATCGTCACGCGGCGCTGATCGCCAAGGCCGGCATCTACGACCTGCAGGTGCACCACGACCAGATCCTCGTGCCAGTGGTGCTGCGGCAGTGGGACGCGGCGAACATCGGCGGGCTCTCCGGGGAAGGTGCCATCGCCCAGGAGCGGTTGATGAAGCGCCTCGCCACCAGCGAGAAGGTCGCTCGCCGCTTCGCCGACAAGCGCGACGCCGCCCTCGTGTCCGCCTGATCATCTGGACGATGAGAGATGAGCGCACCTGTCGCGCTCATCTCTCATCGCACGGGTGGTGATCGGTCGGGAGGACCGGTACACACTTGACGACGTGAGCCGCCTGTTCGTCGCCATCTGGCCGCCCGACGATCTGCTCGAGCGGTTGGGCGACCTCGACCGGCCGCGCGACCGGGGCGTGAAGTGGGTCCCGCAGGAGAACATCCACATCACGCTGCGATTCCTGGGTGAGGCCGACGCCGACGACATCGTCGACCGACTCGACGATGCGACACTGCCGAGGGCGACTGCCGTGGTCGGGCCCGCGTTCGACGTGCGCGCCGAACGGTCGATCATGCTGCCGGTCACCGGTGTCGACGAACTCGCCGCGATCGTGGAGCGAGCGCTTCGAGGGCTCGGCACGGCGAATGAGCGGCGGCGATTCGTCGGGCACATGACGATGGCGCGAATCACCAGTCACGCGCGACCCGAGCGAAGCGTGGGTCGGTTGTTCGAGGCCCGGTTCGACGTCGACGAGATCGCGCTCGTGGCCAGCACGCTTGCGCCGACCGGCTCCGTCTACGAAACGGTCGCAACCTGGCCGACCCGATGACCGCCGGTTGTCCGCCAGCGCGTCGATTGTCGATCCGAGAACGGGCCATCGAAGGGGTTCGCAGTCTGGCCACCTCGCTGGCAGGCTGTGGCCGTGACCGACACACCCCACACGCAGACGCGTACAAACCACGGTTCCCCACCCGGCGGCGACAACGTGATCGAAGCCGCCGGTTTGACGAAGCAGTACGGCGACGTCCGCGCGCTCGACGGGCTCGATCTCGTCGCTCCGGCCGGAAAGGTGACCGCCATCCTCGGCCCGAACGGTGCCGGCAAGACCACCTTCATCAAGGCAATCGCGACGCTCTTGCGACCCGACTCCGGCAGCCTGAGCGTCGCCGGGATCGATGCCATCGCGCACCCTGAGAAGGTGCGTCGCGTGATCGGACTCGCCGGACAGAGCGCGGCCGTCGAGCCGGCGTTGACCGGTCGGGAGAACCTCGTGATGGTCGCTCGTCTCTTCGGACATGGCAAGGCGGCGGCAAAGGATGCCGCCGACGCGGTGTTGCACGAGATCGCGCTCACCGACGACGCCGACCGAGCGGTCAAGGGCTACTCCGGCGGGATGCGACGGCGTCTCGACCTGGGAGCGAGCCTCGTCGGCGCACCACGAGTGCTGCTCCTCGACGAACCGACGACCGGGCTCGACCCGAGGACGCGTATCGAGTTGTGGGACTCGATTCGAGCCCTCGTCGCCGGCGGCACCGAGGTGCTGTTGACCACCCAGTACCTCGAGGAGGCCGATCAACTCGCCGACCACGTCGTCATCATCGACAAGGGGCGATCAATCGCCACGGGAACGCCGACCGAACTCAAGGCCCGAGCGGGTCTCGACATGGTCGAGGTGCGCGTCAGCAACGGCACCGACCTCAGCTCGGCCGCCGCGATGTTGGCGCCGCTCGGCACCGAGCAACCGCGCCTCGACGAGGTGGGCCGGCGTGTGTCCGTGCCCGTCACCGACGGCACCGGACGTCTCGCCGACGCAGTTCGCATCCTCGCCGACTCCTCCATCGAGCTCGACGACATCGGCTTGCGCCGACCCACCCTCGACGAAGTCTTTCTCATGCTGACCGGAGCCCCATCATGACCCTCACACTCAATGCACCGAACCGGCCACCAAGCGCCTGGGCGACGGCGACCACCTACGCGGGGCGAACCGTCAAGCAGTTCGCCCGCACGCCGCAGCTCCTCGTCGTCGAGGCCGCCACGTCGGTGATGTTCCTCCTGATCTTCCGATTCGTGTTCGGTGGGGCCATCCAGACGGGCGACATCCCGTACGTCGACTTCCTGATTCCGGCCCTCGCCGCCGTCAGCGGGTTGTTCGCCGGCGGCGCGGTCGGCGTCGCCAAGGATGTGGAGAGCGGCCTGTTCGACCGACTGCGCTCGCTTCCGGTGCCGCGACCAGCGTTGCTGTTCGGTCGTTCGCTTGCCGACACCGCGCTCACCATGTGGGGCGTCGTGGTCACGATCGTGGTCGGCTACATCGTCGGGTTCCGATTCCACGGTGGTGTCGACGCGGCCGTCGCTGCGCTCGCGCTGTGCGTGTTGTTCGCCGTGGCGTTCAGCTGGCTCCAGATCTTTCTCGGTCTGCTGTCGGGCGACGCGCAAGCCGCTCAAGGGTTGTCGTTCGCGGTGTTCCCACTGGTCTTCGTCTCGAGCGCATATGTTCCCGTCGAGACGATGCCGGGATGGTTGCAGCCGATCGCCGAGAACCAGCCGGTCACCGCCATGGTGGGCGCGATCCGGGCGCTGTCGCTCGGCGGCGACACACAGGCGATCCTCGGCCACAGCACGTCGTGGTTCGTCGTGCATTCGATCGTGTGGTCACTGGTGCTCATCGTGGTGTTCGGGGCCGTGGCATCGAGGCGATTCGCACGGCTCTGACCGTCTCGAGGAGGCCACCTTGCGTCGACCCGCAGTCACGCCGGGTGCTACGAATGGGCCATGGGGGACCTGCTCACCGCGCACGCTGCCAACCAACCCGACAAGGTGGCGGTGATCGACGACCGCACGGGCGGCGATGTCCGCCGCCTGACCTACGCCCAGCTCGAGGATCGGGCCAACCAGTTGGTGCATGTGCTCGCCGACCTGGGCGTGCAGGCCGGCGACAAGATCGTGTGGTGCGGGCAGAACTCGACGGGCATCGTCGAGATCGTCAATGCGTCGCGCAAGATCGGTTCCACTGCGGTGCCGCTGAATTATCGGCTGAGCGACGAGGAGGCGGCATACGTCACCGACCACTGCGACGCCACCACCGTTTATGTCGATGCCGAGTTCGCCGCGCTGTTCGAGAGGATTCGATCAGACATCCCCACGGTCACCAACGTCCTCGTGTTCGACGGCGCGGCGCCCGACGGGATGATCGCTGTCGATCCGCTGGTCGGCGCTGCGCCGACGACCACCTGGGAGCGTCCGGCCACCGAGGACGAGGGTGGTGCGACGATGACGTACACGTCGGGCACGACCGGCAAGCCGAAGGGCGCATACCGGCGCACCGCCGCCGATCCCCGAGCGGGTGCTGCGCTGATGCATCACATCGGTTACAGCTCAGCTGACGTGTATCTCACCACCGGCCCGCTGTACCACTCGGGTCCAGGCGGTTTCATGTCGAGCGCGATTGCGATGGGCAACACCGTGGTCGTGCAGCGCAAGTTCGATCCGCAGGACTGGTTGCGCCTGCTCGAGACCTACCAGGCAACATCGACGTTCTCGGCACCGACGCCGATCCGGATGATCTGCAACCTGCCCGACGATGTGAAACAGCAGTACGACACGTCGTCGATGCGGGTGATGATCGCCAACGCGGCGCCGTGGAGTTTCGCTCTCAAGCAGCAGTACCTGGCCAGTTTCCCCGCCGAGTCGCTGTTCGAGATCTACGGCTCGACGGAGTTGGGTGTGAACACCGTGCTGCGACCCGAGGATCAGCTGCGCAAGCCGGGTTCGTGCGGCAAGGAGGCGCCGATGGTCGAGATCCGGCTGTACGACGA
>JBGTEH010000086.1:0-9544 GCA_041747915.1 Ilumatobacteraceae bacterium | reverse complement strand
ATCTACACCGACGGTGCGTGCAGCGGCAACCCGGGGCCGGGCGGATGGGCGTGGGCGGTGGCACCCGGCGGCGAGCCGCACGGAGCGGGCGGCGAGGCGCACACCACCAATCAGCGCATGGAGATCCACGCCGTGCTCGATGCCCTCCAGACCTACTCGACGGTCGCCAACGAACACGGCGGCCCGATTCCGATCGAGATCGTCTCCGATTCGACCTACGTCGTGAAGTGTTTCAACGACAAGTGGTGGGTCAAGTGGGAACGCAATGGGTGGAAGAACTCGAAGAAGGAGCCCGTTGCCAACGCCGATCTCTGGAGGCCGCTGATCGAGCAGGTGCAGCGCGGCGACGTGTCATTCCGCTGGGTGAAGGGTCACAGCGGCGACGCTATGAACGATCTCGTCGATCGCCTGGCCGTCGCCGCTGTTCCCGGTCGGAGTTGAGAACTCGGGGTCGAGCGTCGCCGCTCGTGTGACGAAGACTCGAGGTAGTGAACGCTGCCCGCCCGCGTCGAACATTACAGTTTCGTGACATGCGCCGAGCTGCCCTCGCCCTCACCGCCGTTCTCGGCGCCGCCGGCGTGATCATCGCGCCGGTCGCCACACCGTTCGACGCGCCCATCGTGTCCGCCCAGACGCCCATCGTGTCGGTCGTCGTCGACGGCACCGGCAACGGTCACGGCCGAGGCATGAGCCAATGGGGCGCCTACGGATGGGCGGTCGACCGGGGTTGGAACTGGGCGCAGATCCTCGACCACTACTACGGCGGAACGGCGATGGGCGATGTGGACACATCGGGCACGATCGACGTGCAACTCAAGGCCCTCGACGGCGCACCGACCGTCGGCGTGGTGTCGTACGTGGGCGCCGGCAACGTGCAATGGGCCGGCATCGTCGCTGCGTCGATGTACGCCACCGAGGTGGGTGCGAACACGTTCCAGGTCTACGCCGCACCGACCGTCGCCTGTCCGTCGGTCACGAGCCTCACCGTTCCCGACGGACCGATCGGGCAGGGATCGGCCGACTCGGCTGGCGTGACCCAGATCCAGATCTTCCTCAACACGTTCCAACCCCCGGGTGGAATCGCGGTGGACGGTTCGTTCGGAAATCAGACCGCGACTCGTCTCGCTGCATGGCAGACCGCGCAGGCCCTTCCGGTCGGACCGCTCTGGGACGCCGACGACGCCGCTCGTGCCCGCGAGTTGATCGCGGCCGGAACGCCGACGGCTGCCTGGGCGCTGATCGGGACCGCTTTCGGACCGATCGAGTTCACCACTGACAACGGGCCGGTCAACGGCGCCCGGATGACCACGGGTGCGGCAACATCGGCGCTCGGGGTCTGCGACCGCAACGGGCGCGTCACCCACTACAGGGGTCGGGTCCGCGTCGAAGACGGTGCGGCGAACCGCGTGGTGAACCGAGTACTGCAGGAGGACTACCTCCGTGGCGTCGTCCCCAAGGAGATCTCGGCGAGCTGGGCCGATGCCGGCGGCGGTCGCGGCATGCAAGCCGTGATGGCCCAGGCCGTCGCCGCGCGGTCGTACGCACTGCAGCCGGGGCGCTGGAGCAACGGCATCTGCGACACACAAGGTTGCCAGGTGTACTTCGGTGCTGCATCTCGACCGTCGGTCGCCAGCGCCGCCGTTGCCGTCGAAGACGCCCGGTCCGACAATGCCATCGTCGCGACCATGGGCAAGGTTCGCCGTTGGAACGCCTCGGTCTCCGGCGCCGGCAACGCGGGCGACATCGTGTCGACCGAGTTCTCCGGCTCGAACGGCCCCCGCACCGCCGGCTGGCCCTTCGCCGCGGTTGACGACGTTCTCGGCGACGGCACCTCGCTGAACAGGAATCACCGCTGGACCCGGGTGCTCGACGCCAACGCACTCGCCGCCAAGTACGGCCTCGGCACGCTGCTGTCGGCGACGATGGCCGAGGGCTCGGGCCTCGACGGATCCCGATACGACGGTATCTGGTACAACAACGTCGTCCTGACCGGAACGGCCGGTTCGAAGACCATTCCGGCGTGGACGTTCCGCAACGACAACGGACTTCCGTCGCCCGGCTTCACGCTGGCAACCGAGACGAGCGCCGGGCGTCCGATGGGCGCCAACCAACGCATCGAACTGCAGGTCGTCGGTGCCTCGGTGACTGCGCCCGACGGCACGACCGAGGTCGTGCCGGCGGGTGTGGCGGCCGTGGCGTTGAACCTCACCGCCGTCACCCCGTCGGCCGGCGGGTACATGACAGTGTGGCCGTGCGATGCGCCGCGACCGGAGGCGTCGAACGTGAACTTCATCGCCGGGGCGGTGGTTGCCAACGGCGTGATCGCTCCGGTGAGTGCAAGTGGCAAGGTGTGCATCTTCAGCAACGTGTCGAGCCATGTGCTCGTCGACATCTCCGGCTGGTTCGACGGTTCAGGATCGGTCGTCGGGGCAATCCCGCGGCGCACGCTCGACACGCGCAACGGCATCGGAGCGCCCAAGGCAAAGCTCCGCGCTGGTGCCACGATGACGCTGCCGACCGCCGGCGCATCGATGCAACGGGCCAATGGGACGTCCGACACCATTCCGGCGAACGCGACCGCCGTGGCCATCAACGTCACCGCCGTTCAACCGTCACGCGCCGGCTACTTCACCGTGTGGCCGTGCGGCGCGCCCCGGCCCGAAGCGTCGAACGTGAACTTCACGGCCGGTTCGGTGGTGGCCAACGGGGTCGTTGCCTCACTCGGCAACGGAGCGATCTGCATCTACTCCGATCAGGAGTCGGACGTACTCGTCGACGTGCTCGGGTGGTTCGTGCCCAACGGCGCCTCGGTGCCGTACGTCGGCGCCGTGCCGCAACGCCTCGTCGACTCGCGCAACGCCATCGGTGGTCCGACGGGCGTGATCACGCCGTCGAGCCCGCGCGCTGTCGCTGTGCGCGGCGTCACCCTGTCGGTGAACGGAGCGTTGCAGCAGGTGCCTTCCGACGCATCTGCCGTCGCCCTGAACGTCACGATGACCCAGACCCAAGCGGGCGGCTACGCCACGGTGTGGCCGTGCGGCACGACCCGACCGGAGGCGTCGAACGTGAACTTCGGCACCGGCGCAACCGTGGCCAATGGCGTGATCGCGCCGATCGGCGCCGACGGGTCGGTCTGCCTGTACACCAGTGCAAACGCGCATCTGATCGTCGACATCGCCGGTTGGTTCAGCGGCGGGTCCGCTTCGTCGTTCGTGGGCAACGTGCCCAAGCGTCTCGTCGATACCCGAAATGCCATCGGCCCCGCGCCTGTCGGGTAAGGCGGCGAGGTCGACGATGCCGGATTCCTCCTCTTCGCCGTTGCGCGAATAGGTTGGCTCGCCATGGACATTTCTGGCGCAAGCGCAATCGTCACAGGTGGAGCCTCGGGAATCGGGGCAGCGTCGGCACGCATGCTCGCCGCCCTCGGTGCCAAGGTCGTCATCGCCGACCTGCAGGAGGACAAGGGCAACGAACTCGCCGACGAGATCGGCGGAGGCTTCTGCAAGGTCGACGTCACGAACACCGACGACATCGTCAACGCCGTCGAGATGGCGAAGTCGATGGGGCCTGTGCGGGTGCTCGTGAACTCCGCCGGCATCGGCTGGGCGCAGCGCACGGTCGGCAAGGACGGCACGCTGGAATCGGCGGCCAATCTCGACGCTTTCAAGAAGGTCATCGCGATCAACCTCGTCGGGACGTTCGACTGCATCCGCGTGGCTGCAACCGCGATGAGCACCACCGAACCGCTCGAGTACGGCGAACGCGGAGCGATCGTGAACATCGCGTCGGTTGCTGCGTTCGACGGCCAGATCGGCCAAGCGAGCTACTCGGCGTCGAAGGGCGGCGTCGTGGGGATGACGCTGCCGATCGCTCGCGATCTGTCGGCCATCGGTATCCGGGTCAACACCGTGGCGCCCGGACTGATCGACACGCCGATCTATGGCGAGGGCGAGGCGAGCGAGGCGTTCAAGGAGAACCTCCAGAAGGGCGTGCTGTTCCCCAAGCGTCTCGGCGATCCCGAGCAGCTCGCATCGATGGTGATCGAGTGCATCACCAACAGCTACATGAACGCCGAGTCGATCCGCGTCGACGGCGGCATCCGCATGCCCCCGAAGTGACCCTGGACGCTCGATTGCTGCGTTGCGAGAACTCGTCGCTGCCCTGAGGCAGCTTCCTCGTCTCGCGCCTTGCACTCGAACGCCCAGCGCCCCTTCGGAGACCAGATGTTCGGTCCGTGGACATCGAATCCGCGAAGGGTCGGCTCGCCGCAAGACGTGAAGCGCGGAGATCCATTCTTCGGTTCTGAGTCGGGATCGGTTCGTCGGAGCGCAAGGCGCGAGACGACGACGTTGCCTCTCGGCAACGAGGAGTCCTCGTAACGCAGCGATCCGGCGAACCGGACCGACTCAGGTGGTGTAGTCGGCGTTGAAGCGGACGTAGGTGTCGCTGAGGTCGCAGCCCCACACGGTTGACGCGGCGCTGCCCGTGGCGAGCGACACGTGGATTCGCACGTCGGGGCTGCGCATGTAGTCCGAGAGGCCCGCCAGCGCGGCATCGTCGAGCTGTTGCGGATACACCTCGGTGTCACCGAACCGGATCACCACGGCGTCCTGGTCGATGTCGGTGTCGTCACTGCACTTGCCGATCGCCATCGCCACCCGTCCCCAGTTCGGGTCGCCGCCGTGCACGGCGGTCTTCACGAGCGGTGAGTTGACGATCGCCTTGGCCACCCGTTTGGCCTGCGCGACATCACGAGCGGCGTCGACGTGCACCTCGATCAGCGAGTTGGCCCCCTCACCATCGCGAGCGATCTGCTTGGTGAGATCCAACGCAACGTCGTAGAGCGCCGCTTCGAATGCATCGAGCGCCACCGCACCCGCTGCGCCCGACGCCAAGATCACCGAGGAGTCGCTGGTCGAGGTGTCGGTGTCGACGCTGACGCAGTTGAACGTGCGGTCGACGACTCGACGAAAGGCGGCGTCGAGGTCGGCCGACGACAATTCGGCGTCGGTGAACAACAGCGAGATGTGTGTCGCCATGTCGGGCTCGATCATGCCGACCCCCTTCGCCATCCCGACGATGCGAGCCGAACTGCCGGCGACAACGGCCTCGGCCAGCTTGGGCACGGTGTCGGTCGTCATCATCCCCATCGCAGGGCCACGAGCGTCATCGGACGACGGCGCCTCCGGGAGCGCTTCGATGCCCGCGCGGATCCGCTCGATCGGATACCGCCGACCGATCACGCCTGTCGACATGACGACCACGTCGCTCGGCTCGCACCCGAGGCGGGCGGCCACGGATCGAGCGACCTCCATCGCATCGCCGTGACCCTGACGGCCTGTCGCGACATTGGCGTTCTTGGAGATCACCACGACGGCGCGGGCGGCCCCGTCGGCCACGTGGGCTCGGCTGAGCAACACGCTCGGCCCGGCGAACCGGCTCTTCGTGAACACCGCAGCCGTCGGCACCACGCAATCGGCCGCGATCACCACGAAGTCGTCGGTGTGGTCCTTGACACCGATGTTGGCGACGTGGCTGTGGAAGCCGCGCGGCAGCGTGGTCACTCGGCGAATCCTGCCCCGATGGCGGTGAAGATCGACGCCATCGCCTTCACCTGCCGGTCGTCGAGGTGATCGAAGATGTGTCGGCGAACGCTGTCGACGTGGTGAGGCGCGACTTGACGAAGCTTGTCGTACCCGTCCTTCGTGAGTTTGGCCATCATCACGCGACGATCGTGCGTGGCCGGCTCTCGCACCACATAGCCGGAATTGACCAGACCATCGAGGCGCCGGGTCAGACCGCTCGGCGACAACTGCAGTCGCTCGGCGAGATCGCACATGCGCATCGCCCGCTCGTCGGCGTCCGACAGGTACACGAACACCTGGTAGTCGCCGAGCGTCAGGCCGTCGTCGGCGAGGTCACGCTCGAGGGCACCGATGAGGTCGCTCTGGGTCTGGATGAAGGTGCGCCACGCATCCATCTCGAGAGGGGTCAGCCACTTCGTTGCCATCGGAGCATCCTACTGCCCCCCGCAATTGTTGCGGGCAACAAGGGTGTGTGCCGATCAGGTGGCGGCGAAGTGCGCGGCCAACCGGTCGAGGGTCGCCTCGATCGCCCGAGCATTCTTCTTCGTCAGCCCGGTGAGTTTCAGGGCGACGGGCACGCGAGCGACGCCCCAGTCGAACTCCTCGGTCACCTCCGTGCCCCCGTCGACCGGCCGCAGCCGATACCGCCACACATGGTGCCCGATGTGACGCCAGGCGATCACGTTGGGCTCGTCGAACTCGATCACCTCGTTGGTGATCTTGTACGGCATGCCCATCTTCATCGACATCGAGAACTTCGCTCCGAGCGAGAGCCGAGCGGGAGGTTCGCCGGATGTTGCCTTGACCGTGCCGGAGCCGTCGATCAACACGTGCTGCGCCGGATCGGCGAGCAGGTCGAAGATCGCCTGCGGTTCGGCAGCGACGAATCGGATGCCGCGCTCGACTCGCTCGTCGGAGGGACCAGATCCAGTTCCGTCAGCCATGGTCTCCAGTGTGACCGATGGAGGCGGCAACTGCCAGACCGCATCGCCGCCCGGAGAACATTGCACCCTGGATCGACGCTGTGTCGCGGTGATCGCCGCACACGAACCGACCGTCGCAGAGGCGCACCGACTGCTTCGGCGAGAACGGTGGACGCTGAGCGGGCTGGCCGTGGGCGATCCGATATGTGCGCACGTGGTCCCACCCATCGACCGCGGAACCCCACCAGCTGCGGAGTTGACGGCGGGCCAGATCCTCGATGTCGTCGCCGACGTGTCCCGGCAGCGCCGCAACCACGAGGTGGCGCCCGGGCGGCGCGTACGTCGGAGCCACGTTGCTCATCACCGCAACGTTCAGCACGGGCCCTCGCCCGGATCCGTCGAGGATCACGAACTTCGAATCGACGGGCGCCTCGTCGGTCGCGAAGTACACGGCGCCGACCGATTTCGAATCCACCATCTCGAGATCGAGTAGCTGCGCCGCCGCCGGCCCCTCCGTGGCGACGACCACGGCCGCAGCCGCGATCTCGTCACCGTCGCCGACTCGAACGGTGGTAGCTGTCGTGGAAGTGACCCGTGATTCGAGATGGATGCACCCGGACGGCAGTCGGGCGGCCAGCTGATCGGGAATCGCCTGCATGCCGGCTGCAGGCACGGCGGAGTCGCCGTCGGCGAGCATCCGGAAGATGATGTCGAACATCCGGCTGCTGTCGGCGAGGTCGGGGTCGAGTTGGATTCCGCCGACGAGCGGGCGGAAGAACCGTTCGATGATCCGGTCGGAGAACCCGGCTTCGGTGAGGCGGTCCAGGGTCGAGCGGTCGGCTCCTTGGAGAAGTCGGACCGGATGCACGTTGCGGACGCGGTGGCGCAACAGCCCGATGCGGGCCTTGTCGAACACCGAGCCGATCGGTGCCAGCGCAGTCGAGATCGTGGTCGTCGGTCGGCGGAACGGGTCACCGACGACAGCGCCGCGTCCGTCGAGCCACACCAGGGCCCCCGGATCGAAGGTCTGGAGGTCGAGAGCGTCCATGTCGAGCTGACGGTGCATCTCCGGGTAGGCCGTGAGCGCTACCTGGAAACCGCGGTCGAGGGTGAAGCCGTCGACGTGGTCGCTGCGCACCCGACCGCCGACGCCGTCGCTCGCCTCGAGCACAGTGACCGCAACGCCGGCTTCATGGAGGGTGACCGCGCACGACAACCCCGCGAGGCCGGCCCCGACGATGACGACGGGCCCGTCGGCACGACTCGCGTCCCGTGTCACGTGGCGAGCAGCGCCCGCAATGCGCCGGCGAGGTCCGGATGCTGGAAGGTGAACGACTCGTCGGCCTCGAGCACCCGAGGCAGCACCTTCTGGCCCGAGAACAGCAGGTTGTCGGCCAGTTCGCCTCCGAGCAGCAGCTTCGGCCCGAACTTCGGGATCGGCAGGAATGTGGGGCGGTGCAGCACCTCGCCAAGAGTGTCGGCGAACTCGGCGTTGGTGACCGGATTCGATGCGGTGAGGTTCACCGCACCTGACGTGTCGCCGGTCAGGAGGTGAGCGATCGCGGCGACTTCGTCGTCGATCGAGATCCAGCTCTGCCACTGATCACCGCTGCCCATCTTGCCGCCGAGGCCAAATTTGAACAGTGGGAGTTGCTTCTTGAGGGCGCCGCCCTTCGCCGACAGAACGATGCCGGTTCGTAGGTGCACGATTCTGGCGCCGGCTGCAGCGGCCATCGCGGTCGCTCGTTCCCACTGCACACAGATGTCGGCGAGGAAACCGTCGCCGGGCGCCGACGATTCGTCGAGTTCCTCATCGCCGCGAGCACCGTAGATGCCGATCGCCGAGCCCGACAGGAACACCTTCGGACCGTCGTCGGCAGCCGCGATCGCCTCAGAGATCAGGGTGGTCCCTTTGGTGCGACTTTCGAGCAGCTCGCGCTTGTACTCATCGGTCCAACGCTTGTCGCCGATGCCCGCTCCGGCGAGGTGCACCACGGCGTCGACACCGTCGAGCGCATGTGTGTCGATCCGACACTCGCCAGGCGCCCACACGATGTCGGTCCCCGAGGCGTTCGAGCGCACGACACGGATCACCTCGTGGCCGATCGACTCGAGATGGGGCTTCAGGGCCGAGCCGATGAGGCCCGTCGATCCGGTGATGGCGACACGCATGTCGTCGAGCGTAGGAGCGATCCGCGGGATCGGCTCGACCGTGCGCCGTGGGTCAGGCGGATTCGCTGATGATCTGAGCGAGGAGTTCGGGCTCGACAGCGCCGGAGATGAGTTCGACCGAGCCGTCGCTCGCCACGATCGCGAATGCAGGCTGGTACGGAACGCCGAAGCGGTCGAACACGGCGCCCGGGTCGTCGCTGATCTGCGGGAACGTCAGGCCGTGCTTGTCGATGAAGCCCTGGAATTCATCATCGCTTCCCGTCCATGCCACACCGACGAAGTTGGCGGAATCCTGGAACTCGATTGCTGCCGCCTCGACCGAGGTGGCTTCACGGTTGCACACGCTTCAAGTGGGCGCCCAGAACCAGAACACCGTGGGCTTGTCGACGAATTCGGCACCGACGAATTCGCCACCTCCCACCAGCGGAGCGCTGAACTGGAGCGCTTCGGGAACGTCAATCGCAGCGTCCGGCGCGAGCGTCGCAGCCGGAGCGTCGCTTGCCGTCGTTGCGCCGCTCGCGGTCTCGGACTGTTCGACCGGCGCCGATGTCGCCTCTGGCTGCGCCAGTTGTTCGCCGGTGTCGGTCTGCTCGGATGTCGCCGGCGATCCAGCGTCGTCAGCGGCTGATCCGCATGCGGCCACCAGGAATCCCAGTGCGGCCACTGCTGCAACGAGTTGGCGTCTCCGAGTCGTCATGGCCGCGACCGTAGCCAGCGTCGGCCGGGCCGCCGGGGGCATGCTCCCGACGTTTTCAAAACGTTCTCGTAGGCTCCATCGCCGATGAAGACCCGCACACTGCTGCTGCTGTCGGTCGGTGTCGGCCTGGCGATCCTGCTCGCCGGCGGCGTGTTCCTGCTGCAGCT
>JBGTEH010000085.1:0-4918 GCA_041747915.1 Ilumatobacteraceae bacterium | reverse complement strand
CCCATCCCGCGGTAGCTCTTGTAGCGGCGACCCTCGAACAGTTCCATCTCACCGGGGCTCTCCTCGGTGCCGGCCAGCAACGACCCGAGCATCACGGTCGAGGCTCCGGCGACGATCGCCTTGACGATGTCGCCCGAGAAGGTGATGCCCCCGTCGGCGATGATCGGCACGCCGAGCTCTCGGGCCCGTTGCGCCGCGAACCAGATCGCCGACAACTGTGGCATGCCAGCGCCAGACACGACACGCGTGGTGCAGATCGAGCCTGCACCGACGCCGACCTTGACCGAGTCGGCACCCGCCACAGCCAAAGACTCGACCCCTTCGGCCGTCACGACATTGCCGGCGGTGACCGCCAAGTCTGGCCACGATCCCTTGATCCGCTGGATCGCCTTGACGACGTTGGCCGAGTGGCCGTGGGCGGTGTCGATCGAGACCGCGTCGACGCCCATCGCGACCAGCGCCTCGACACGCTCCTCGAGGTCCGCACCGACGCCGACGGCGCCTGCGCAGCGCAACCGACCCCGGCCGTCGCGCGAGGCGTTCGGGAAGTCGAGTCGCTTCTGGATGTCCTTCACCGTGATCAGCCCGGCGAGCCGACCGTCACCGTCGACGAGCGGGAGCTTCTCGATGCGGTGTTGCTGCAGGATGGCCTTGGCCTGATCGAGCGAGGTTCCCACCTCGGCGGTGACCAGCCCCTCGGCCGTCATGAAGTCGGTGACCGGTCGTTCGAAGTCCGATCCCTCACAGAAGCGAATGTCGCGGTTGGTCAGAATGCCGACGAGACGACCGTCGGGGTCGGTGATGGGCACGCCGGAGAACTTGAACCGATGCATCAGATCTTCGGCTTCGTGGAGGAGTGCTGTCGGCGCGAGTGTGACGGGATCGGTGATCATGCCCGACTGCGACCGCTTGACTTTCTGCACCTCGGATGCCTGGTCGGCGATCGACATGTTGCGGTGGATGACGCCGATGCCGCCATGTCGAGCCATCGCCACGGCCATGCGGCCCTCGGTCACCTTGTCCATCGCGGCCGACACGAGTGGCACGGCGAGTTCGATGTCGGCCGCGAAGGTGGCCGAGGTGTCGACCTCGTCGGGCAGGGTCTCGGAGTAGCCGGGCACGACCACGACGTCATCGAACGTGAGCGCCTCGAAGCGGTCGAAGAAGTCGTCGTTCGGGCTGGTGCGATTCATGCGGGGACCTCCGTGCGGTCAGCTGTGTCGGTACAGAGTTCGGCGAGGGCGTCGACGAGGAGTCGATGTTCGGTGGCGTGGACGAGTTCGGCGAAGGTGTCGAATCCCGTGGTGGTGTCGATCGTCACCGAGGCCGTGCCGATCACCGGTCCGTCGTCGACACCCTCGTCGGGCACGAGGTGGACCATCACGCCGGTCGTCATTCGCGTGCCGGCCATCGCCTCGGCCCATGCTCGTTCGATGGCGCCGGTGCCGGGGAGATCGCCCGGCAATGCTGGATGGAGGTTGACCACCCGATCGGGAAACCATCCGAGGAAACTCATCGTGAGCAGTCGCATCCATCCGGCGAGCACGACGAGATCGGGGTCGAAGCCGGCGACGACGTCGGCAAGGCGAGCGTCGTAGTCGCCGCGATCTTCGCCGGGGTGGACGCCCACGTGGACGGCGGGCACTCCAGCAGCGTCGGCGCGCTGCAGCGCGAAGACATCGGCCTTGTTCGACACGACGGCCACAACGTCGGCCGCCAGACGACCGTCGCCGCAGGCCTCGATGATCGCCTGCAGGTTCGATCCGCTCCCCGACACCAAGACCACCAGTCGCCGCCGCCGAGGCGGCCTGGCCGATCGTTGCGGATCAGGGGCTCCCATGTGTCGAACCTAGCGACCTCGTGCGTCGCCGGTGGTCCGACTGAACGAAAAATTCAACCCGACGACTGCCCGTGTAACGCTGGTGTCTGACACCTGCGTTACAGGAGGTGCACCGTGCCGGTACCGGGTTGCAGATCGCCGATGATCCACGTCGGCTCGGCGATCGTGGCTTGGAGGGCGGCGACCTCGTCGGCGGCACAGACGATCACCATCCCGAGGCCCATGTTGAGCGTGCGGTAGAGCTCGCTGGTCGGCATGGTCGGCGTCAGCTCCCGAGCGAGTCTGAACAGCGGCGAGACCGGCCACGAGCCGAGCTGGACGACGGCGTCGACATCGCACGGCAGAACCCGCGGCAAGTTCTCGGGCAGCCCGCCCCCGGTGATGTGGGCGAGTGCCTTGACGAGGCCAGAGTCGAGCGCCGGACGCAGCACGTCGAGGTAGGAGCGGTGCGGTTCGAGCAGCGTCTCGCCGAGCGGTCGGTCGAAACCTTCGGGGACGACGTCCATCGGAATCCAGTCGAAGATCCTGCGCAGCAGCGAGTAGCCGTTGGTGTGCGGCCCGCTCGACGCGACGCCAACGAGCACGTCGCCGGCGGTGACATCGTCGCGCGGGAGCAACTCCGAACGTTCGGCCACCCCCACGAGCGTGCCGGCGATGTCGAACGCGCCGGGTTGGTACACGCCGGGCATCTCGGCGGTCTCACCACCGAGCAGCGCGCATCCCGCCGCACGACAGGCGTCGGCCATTCCGCGCACGACCTCGGCGACCACGTCGGCATCGAGCACGCTCGCCGCGATGTAGTCGAGGAAGAACAGCGGGCGCGCCGACTGCACGAGCACGTCGTCGATGCAATGGTTGACGATGTCCATACCGACGCCGCGCACCATGCCGAGGCGGGCGGCCAGCTCGACCTTCGTTCCCACCCCGTCCGTCGAGGCGACGAGCACCGGATCGTCGAGTGCGGTGATCGCCTTTGCCGAGAACACCCCGCCGAAGCTGCCGACGCCCTTCAGGACGCCGTTGTCGTGCGTGGCCTCGACGGCGGCCTTCATCTCCGCGACCGCGCGACTTCCCTCGTCGATGTCCACCCCCGCTGCCGCGTACGACGCGAGGCCCGCACCGAGCGCACGCCAGCCGATGTCGCGGCGCACCTGCATCCCGTCGAAGTGGATGTGCGCCATGCGTTCGTAGGCGGCGCGTCGCGCCTCGGTGAGGTCGAACCCGATGCCGGTGATTGCGAGAACCCGCCCTCCCGCAACATTGCCGTCGCTGTCGATGGCTGCGTCGAAGCGGATGGTCGTCGCCCCACCGGGCCCGATCGCCCCATTCTCCATCGTGTCACTGACCGCCGCTCCGTTGATCGACTCACCGGGATAGCCCGCCGCAGCAGCGATCACCGTCAAGGCGGCTTGGGCGCGCACGACGAGCGGAAGCTCGTGCAGCGCGCCCCGAGTTGCGGCGAGCGCAAGTTCGGCGAGATCGGTCTCGACCAACGGCAGCACGGCCTGCGCCTCGGGATCGCCGAAGCGCACGTTGTATTCGACCAACCGAGGCCCGTCGGTCGTGAGGATCAATCCGGCGAACAGCACGCCCACGTACGGCGTCGCGGCTGCGGCCAGGTGATCGACGATCGGCTGGACGAACGTCGCCAGCAGTTCGTCGCCCGAGTACGGGATCGGCGCCGGAGCATACGCCCCCATGCCGCCGGTGTTCGGTCCGGTGTCGCCCTCGCCGATTCGCTTGTGGTCCTGCGCGACCGGTAGGGCGACAGCTCTGGTGCCGTCACACAGCGCGAGAAGCGAACACTCTGGGCCGTGCAGCCGTTCCTCCAGCACGAAGGTCCCGATGGCGGCAGCGGATTCGATGGCGGCGAGGGTTGCGGCGTCGCCGGTGGGCACGGTGACGCCCTTTCCGGCGGCGAGACCGTCGAGCTTGACGACCACGGGTCGATCCAGCTCGCGCCACCACTCGATGGCCGAGTCGGCCTCGTCGAATCTGGCGAACAGAGGGCCGGGAATCCCCAAGCTGGCGGCCAGCTCTCGGGCATACGACTTCGACGACTCCAATCGCGCAAGGTCAGCGGTCGGACCGAAACATGCGATACCCCGCCGGGCGCACTCGTCGGCGATCCCGGCGACCAGGACCGCCTCGGGGCCGGGGATGACGAGATCGGTGTCGCTCGCCGACGCGTCGCCGAGGGTCGCCTCGATGCGTACGTCGTGGCCGTGGTGTCGACACGCCCACGCGATCGCCTGCTCGCGACCACCACCTCCGACGACCCGAACCCTCATGTCGAACCGCTCGCGCAACGTCCCGACCGTTCTCGTGAACAGTTCCACCCCTGAGAGGTGGAAGTGTTCACGAGATGCGGGGGGTGGGTCACGCCAGTACGCCCTCGAACGACAGCTTGGCCTGCGCGTCGCCCACGTTGATCGGATAGTCCCCCGTGAAACACGCGTTGCAGTATCCGTCGTCGGGGCTCGCCGCGGTTCCGGCCACGGCCGACATCATCCCGTCGAGCGACAAGAACGCGAGGCTGTCGGCGCCGATGTGCTCGCGCATCTCCTCGACTCGCAGCCGGGCGGCGATGAGGTCGCCGTCGTGGCCCATGTCGACACCGAAGTGACATGCGTGTGTGATCGGCGGGCAGGTGATGCGCATGTGAACCTCGGTGGCCCCAGCGTCGCGCACGAGCTTCACGAGGGGGCCGGCGGTGGTGCCACGCACGAGCGAGTCGTCGATCATCACGACTCGCTTGCCCTCGAGGTTCTCGCGCAGTGCGTTGAACTTGAGCGCCACGCCCCGCTCGCGAATATCCTGCGTCGGCTCGATGAACGTGCGCCCGATGTAGCGGTTCTTGATCAGGCCGTCGTTGAACGGGATGCCGCTCTCGTTCGAGTAGCCGATGGCGGCTGGAATCGACGAGTCCGGAACCGGGATCACCACGTCGGCGCCAGCGGGCGACTCGCGGGCCAGTTCGATGCCGAGACGTTGACGCACGTGGTGCACGCTCCGGCCGGCCCACACCGAGTCGGGACGAGAGAAGTAGACGAACTCGAACGTGCAGCGGGCGCCGCG
>JBGTEH010000084.1:0-3502 GCA_041747915.1 Ilumatobacteraceae bacterium | reverse complement strand
CGCCGCCACACCTCGGTGATCCGGGCGAGGTCGAGGTCGTAGCGGTAGTACTGCGCAGCATCGAGCGGCGCAGTCTCGGCGTCGACTGCATGCTCGACGGCGCCGATGTTGGCCTTGGCGAGCACGTTGAGCCCCTCGGCGTACGCCGCCATCAACCCGTACTCGATCCCGTTGTGCACCATCTTCACGAAGTGCCCGGCCCCGCTCGGCCCGCAGTGCAGCCAGCCGTGCTCCTCGGAGGCTTCGACGTCGGTGCGACCCGGTGTCCGTTCGGCGGTGCCGATCCCGGGGGCCAACGACTCGAAGATCGGAGCGAGTCGTTCGACGGCCCCATCGGGTCCACCGATCATCAAGCAGTAGCCGCGTTCGAGTCCGAACACGCCGCCGCTCGTGCCGACATCGAGATAGTCGATCGACGCGAGCGACAACGCTGCCGATCGGTCGACATCGTGGCGGTACCACGAGTTGCCACCGTCGATGACCGTGTCGCCTGGATCGAGGAGTGGCGCGAGCGCATCGACCGTGTTGCCGACGAACGCCGCCGGCACCATGATCCAGATCGCTCGGGGCGAGTCGAGCGCAGCGACCATCTCGGCGAGGCTGCGTGCTCCCACCACGGCGAGTTCGTTCTCGAGCGCGGTGATCGCTGCGTCGTCGACATCGTGCACGACGCAGTCGTGTCCGTCGCCGTGGAGTCGACGTACCATGTTGGCGCCCATCCGACCGAGGCCGATCATCCCGAGTTGCATCGCCACAGACTGCCACGCGTTTCGCGAGAAGAGTCGTGCGATCGTTCAGTCCGCAGCGACGGCGTTGCGGCTTTCGGTGAGTTCGTCCATGCCGGCTACGGATCGGACCCGTGCGAGGTAGCCGGCGAGAAGTGGTACTTCGGTCTCGATCCAGCGGTCGAGACGCAGGATCTTGCGGGTGCGCTCCTCGAGGTCCGGTTCGGCGTCGATGTCGGTCAGCCGCGACGACAGCTCGGTCCAGGCCGACCGACCGACGCCTCCGAGTCCGGCCCGCCGACGTTCGCCGGTACCTCCGCAGACCACACCGAGCACAGCGACCGTGATCAGGTCGTAGGTCGTCGCAGGCACGCGTGCGTCCGGAAGCGTGCGCGGTGCGACCGGTGCCACGAAGTTCGTCGCCATGGTGATCGATCGGCCGACCACCACTCGCGACAATGCACCCACCCCGCCGATCATCAGTGCGGCGTTGACGCCGAATCCGATCACTGCGCCCGCTTCGCGCCGACGGGCCTCGGCTGCTGCGGCCGCCATGAGGAGTTCCGCACGCTCGGTCCGGCCGGCGTCGCCGATCAGGTCGGCAAACCGGGCGACGTACTCGAGCCCGGGTCGTACGCCGATGTCGGCGCCGAGATCGTCGACGATCGATCGGGTGTACGCGCCGAGCACCGAACCGAGTGCGGCCTGCGCCGGAGCATCGCGCAGCAGTGCGCCGAACAGGTCGACGACATCGTCGTAGCTGCCGAGTTCGACCTCCACGTCGTGCACGTCGTCGATGACGAGCACCGGGTGGACTCCCTCTTGGCGCAGTGCCGGACCGAGCGTGTCGACGTAGCCCGCCATCGACGCCGCGACGCCGAGTGCCATCCCAGCAGTGATGCCTCGATCGAGTGGGCCGTTGGTCAGCGTCGTGAGTGTGCCGAGGGCCCGGTATCCGTCGCCGACACGCGACGGATCGACGACAACGGCGGTATGCAGAGCACTTGTCACGAAGTTCGCGACGACATCGCGATCGGGGCGCTCCCAGCTGGCCAGGCCGAACATGATGGCGGGGTCGGCGATCAGGTCGAGGCACGCGGCCGGATCGTCGATGATGGCTGCCAGCGCCGCCGACAGCGAGGCAGCGAAGCCGTCGAGGTCGGCCGTGGCCTGCGGACCGTGGGGCCACATCATCGTGGTGATGACCGCTGACAGGAACGACGACGAGAACTCTGTGCGAGCGGCCAGCGAGCCTACGAGGAGGATTGTGGGGGCACGTGCGGCCACGCGGTCGGCGAATGCGGAGTCGTGCCGGATGCGTCGGGCGAGTTCATGAGCGAGCACGTCGAGATCGATCACCGCTCCGGGCATTCGGCTGGCGCGGTCCGCCCACTCCAGATGTGCGATCAGCTCATCGTCGCTGGCGGCTCGATACGCAACGGCCTGCGGCGACGTTGGGGCGAGTGGCCAGTCCGGCAGATCGCCCTTCACCCACGACACCATTGCGTTGCTTCGCTCGATCGCCCGGATCGTCGGCATCCAGAGATCCTCCAGATTCTGTCGAGTCAGGCGCAGCACACGCATTGCGTCGGCCGCCGCGGGATCGGGAGACCGCGTGCTGCGCAGCGCATCGATGCCCTCGACGACACGGGCGGAGAGTTGTCTGACCCGTTGCGGGTTGTAGCCGGAGTCGGACACCGCTCAACCGGCCACGCCGATGCGGGCGACGGCGTCGAGTTCGGCGGCGTGCTGCTCGAACCGGTGGGCGTGGGCACGCAGATCATCGGCGGCGCCGTGGAGTTGGTGCTGGTTCACGAGCAGCGTCGATCGGCACAGCAGCGGTCGAGGTCCGAACCAGGTGTCGTCGTGGGCGAACTGCTCCAAACGCATGACCGGCAACGCCTCGATCGTGGCGGCGAGTGCGCGCAGGTGTTCCGCGCGTTGGCGGAGTTGGGCTGATCGATCGTCCATCACCGCGCAGTGGGCGGCGCGGACCGTCGGGCGGAAGGCTCAGAGATCGCCGATTCGAACGGTGCGATTCGCGACGACCGTGGCCTCGTCGGGATCGTGCGTGACGAGCAACGCCGTGACCGGCGCGAGCAGATCGGCGAGGTCGACGGCCAGCCGATCGTGCAGTTCACGATCGAGACCGGTGAGGGGTTCGTCGAGCAGAACCACCGAGGGATTGCCGGCGAGGGTCCGAGCCAGAGCCACCCGCTTCGCCTCGCCTCCCGACAGATCGGTGACCCGACGGTCCTCGAACCCGTCGAGTCCGACACGCTGCAGCCAGGCGCGGCCGATCTCCCGGCGCTCACCCGAACTGACACCGACGAGCTTCGGACCGAACGTGATGTTGTCGAGCGTCGACATGTGCGGGAACAGTTGGTTGTCCTGGAAGACCATGCCGATGCCCCGTCGGTGCGTGGGCGTGGTGGTGAGGTCGACACCGGCGACGGCGACGGTCCCCGCGTCCGGAGCGAGGATGCCGGCGATCACGCGCAGCAACGTGCTCTTGCCACTCCCCGACGGGCCGAGCAGCGCCACGGTCTCGCCGGCGGCGATGTGCACGGTCACGCCGTCGAGCACGACGACGTCACCGAACGACACGCGGACGTCGTCCACGTCGAGCGTGCTCATGTCCGGCTCCTTCCCGCCTGCGTTCGCTCGACGACCACGATCAGGATCACGGTCGTCGCAGCGAGGATCGTCGCCAAAACGTAGGCCTGCGCCTGCAGAGTGGTTCCGGTGCGGCCGAGCAACTGCTCGATGGCGATCGG
>JBGTEH010000083.1:0-1745 GCA_041747915.1 Ilumatobacteraceae bacterium | reverse complement strand
TCGGCGACCTGGTAGACGTCGCCGCTCTTGAGCTTCTCCTGGTGGTTCTTGAAGCGACGGCTCCAGTTCGACGGCACACGCGGATCGGGCTTGGCGAGAACCGCCACGAGATCCTCGAGTTCGTCGGCCGACACGGGCGGGCGAACACCGACGTCGTCGGTGCTGGAAATCGGCACCTTGAGCGTCATCTCGTTGATGACCGTCTTCAAGATGAGATAGTCCTGCTTCTCGCCGAAGAACTCCATCTTCTTGGTCCCCATGACGACGCACGCGCCATGTTGGGGGTAGATGACGGTTTCGCCCTTCTTGAACTTCACGCAGTACCTCGCCTGATCGGGGGTGGGAGCCGCGGGTGGACGCAGCGCCGTAGCAGGCTACAGCGCTCTTCGCACGATTCAGACCTGGCAACGCAAGCCCGGCGCCCCCGGCAGGATTCGAACCTGCGGCCTTGTCATTAGAAGGGACTTGCTCTGTCCAGCTGAGCTACGGGGGCCTACCGACGAAACTATCGCCAGCCGACAGCGTAGAGTATCGGTTGGGTAATCTGTCGCTATGGGAATCCATCACCATACGAAGGACAAGGGGGATCTAGCAACGGCACAGGTCCAAGTCGACCTGATCGAGCGCGGCGCTTTGGTGCTACTTCCGATGACCGAGCATGCGCCGTTCGACCTGGTTGCTTACCTCGGAGGGGAGTTCTTCCGAATCCAAGTCAAGTATCGAGCGACGACTCGTGGAGTGCTGCCAGTTCACTTCCGGAGTGTTTGGTCGGACAGACATGGGGTTCACGCCCGACCCATGGAACGCGCCGAAGTCGACGTGCTTGCGATCTACTCCCCAGACACGCGCCGTTGCTACTACTTGAACCCGACGGACTTCGCAGCGTCCGTGTCCCTACGACTCGCTCCACCAAGAAACAGCCAGAGGGCAAACGTGCTCTTCGCAGCCGACTTCATGCTGTTTCCACCGCCACCACGAAGCTCGCGGGCCGCTGATGTCCGAGAGGTCAGCGACGGCGCGCCGCAACGCTAGCGGGCGGCCAGTTCGGTGCGCAGGAGCCCCAGCGCAGTGATCACGCTGAACTGGCGCATCTGTTCGCGTTGGCCGGGAAGCCGAACGTGGCGGACCTCGTCGAACCCGGGGCCGGCCAAACCGATGTACAGCGCGCCGACGGGCTGTCCGTCCTGCTCGTCGGGGCCCGCCACGCCGGTGAGCGACAACCCGATGTCGGCGCCGAGGCGCTCACGCACGCCGAGCGCCATCTGGCGAGCGGCGGCCTCGCTGACGACGGGCCCCTCCCCCACGCCCAGCAGTGTCTGCTTCACATCTGTCGCGTAGCTGACGATCGACCCTCGGAACACATCGCTCGCTCCGGGAATCGCTGTCAACCTGGCGCCGACAAGCCCTCCGGTGACCGACTCGGCGGTCGCCAACGTGAGACCGCGCCGGCGACACAGGTCGAGAACCACCGATTCCATCGTGTCGTCGTCGGTGCCGAACACGAGGTCGCCGAGTTCCGCTCGTACGAGCTCGTCCCAGTGGTCGAGTTCGGCGGTGCACTCGGCCAGCGTCGGCGCCTTGTGGGTGAGGCGAACCTTCAGGCCCTCCCAGCCGCTCGCCAGGAACGCGAGAGTGGGCGTGTCCGGCGTCTCGAGCTGGTCGATCAGGTCGTCGAGGCGCTCGTTGAGTCCGCTCTCGCTCTCGCCCCACGTGCGCAACACGCGGCTGGCGATCACCGAGTCGTC
>JBGTEH010000082.1:0-14008 GCA_041747915.1 Ilumatobacteraceae bacterium | reverse complement strand
CCGACGTGGCGCCGCCGCGGCAGTGGCACGATCGTCAACGTGTCGAGCATCGCCGGCGTGGTGGGCGCTCCGTTCGGCGGCATCTATGCCGCATCGAAACATGCCCTCGAGGGTCTCAGCGAGGCACTCCACTTCGAGATGGGCGTGTACGGCATCCGAGTGCGGCTGATCGAGCCCGGCCGATTCGACACCGGATTCCACGACAACATCGTGACCGTCGAGGGGTGGGACGGCTCGGAGTACGCCGCCCGGAACGAACGATTCCGCGCCGCGCAGGGGGTCCTGTCGGGCGACGGGCCGCCAGCCGACCCGCAGGACGTGGCCGATGCGATCGTGAAAGCGGCGCTCGACCCCGATACTCCGTTCCGTCAATTCGTCGGCACCGATGCGCAGCTCATCTGGTCGGCGAAGTCGTCGATGTCGTTCGAGGACTTCGAAGCGACGATGCGCGCCACCCTCGACTGGCACGACTGAGCCGACCGCGATCGGTTGGCGACGATCGGCGCGTATCGTCACACGGTGCGCGCCGTCACGCTGACCTCCTCACGCTGGCTGCGAACGATCGCACTCGCCGTGGTGGTGATCGGCTCGGGCATTCTGGCGGTCCAACTCCACCGCAACGGCCACACCCAGGGCGACGACTTCGCGCTCTACCTCCGTCAGGCGCGGAGCCTCTTCGACGGCGACATCGGTGGGGTCGTCGCCGACAACCGCTTCGCAGTGCTGAACTCCGATGGCCCGTTCAGCCCCATCGCCTACCCGTGGGGATGGCCGCTGCTGCTCTCACCGTTCGTGCACCTCTGGGGATACGACTACGACCAGCTCAAGCTGGTGTCGGTTGGCGTCTTCATGCTGTGGCTGGTCCTGCTGCACGGAATCGTGAGACGCCGCATCGGGCGGCTGCCCGCGCTTGCTCTCGTCGCCCTCGCCGGCACCGCACCCGCGTCGCTGGTGCACACCGATCAGCTCCTGACCGAGATCCCGCACCTCGCAGCGGTCGGCGCATTCGTGTGGTGGTACGACCGGATTCGGGCACGCGCCACCCTGCTGACCGCCCGTCGCTTCGACCTGATCGTGCTCGGAATGATGGTGACCCTGGTCTTCGATGTCAGGCGAGAAGGCATCGTGTTGCTCGGCGTGATCGCCGGGATGCAGCTGTACGACATCGTTGCGTCGATCGACGGCCCGAAATCGGCCGCCGGCCTGACCGCCACGATCCGCAGCATGTGGCGCCAACTCGTCACGCCGTTCGTTTCGTTCGCCGTCGCCACCACCGTGTTCCAGTTGCTGCTCCCGACTGCGTTGCTGCCCGACAACGGCAACTCGAGTTCGTTCATCCCTGATCGCCTCGGCGAACTCCCCGGCACGCTGACCAACCACCTCGGCCTCGGCGACCATCCCCTCGTCGGCATCGCGATCCTCGGCCTCGCTGCGGCGGGGGCGGTCATCGGTGTTCGACGCCGGCCCACCCTCGACGGTCCCCTACTGTTGCTCGGCATCGGCAGCGCCCTGTTGATCAGCACCCATTTTCGCAAGATCGAGCGGTACTGGTTCCAGGTCACACCGTGGGTGGCGTATTTCGCCACCGTCGCACTGCTCGCGATCGGCGGACGCCTGTTCAACCACCGTGCGCAACTCGGCCGAGCCATTGCCGTGGCTCCCCTCGTCGCCGTCGCCGTGGCACACCTGGTCGTGCTGCCCGGAAAGATCGGCGACGCTCGCGACTTCGACGCGGCCGGCCGCGTGCAGTCGGGTCCCTCGAACCCGTTGGTGGTCCCGATCTTCGATGCGGTCGCGGAGCTGACCCCGCCCGATGCGATCGTGGTCTATTACCGAGCCCGAACGATGACGCTCTTGACCGACCGTCGCTCGTTCCAGACGAAAGATCTCGACCGCATCGCACGCAATGCGGACTACTTCGCGCAGCGCCGCAACTCGAACTACTCGCAACCCGATGTCACTGCGGCAACAGCGATCGCCGCCGGATTCGAGGAGGTCTGGTCGAACGAGTCCTGGATCCTCTGGCGTACCCCATCGGCCGACGACTGAGGACCGCTCGCAGAATCAGGCCTCGGCGTCGGACTTCTTGCGCCGGCGGACCACATGCGCGACGAGAAGTCCCACGACGAGTCCGAGCACGAACGTGATCAGCAACGCCAACCACACCCCCACCGTGACGTCGAAGAACAGGAACGAGATCGTGCCCTGATTGCGGTTCTGGAGGATGAAGATGAACGCCAGCACGGCGACGACGCCGGCGGCGATCAGCTTCCAGTTGATATCCGAGGTCTGCTCGATGTCGCCGTTGCGGTCGGCCGCGGGGGAGTTCATGGTCGTGGCTGCTCCTGTCGGATCATCGATGAGTCAACGGACGCGTTCGAGAAACGCGCTGTCGCCCGCGCGCCACAGTTCGTGGGCGCGGCGCCACGTCGCGAACGCCTGCAGGATGCGCGGTGGGTCGCCGTGGATCTCGGTGAACCCGCCAGTCATCTCACGCGTGTCGAAGTAGGCAGCATCGACGCCGTCGGCGTAGAGGCGACACGCCGGCTCGAAGCCGAGCCCGACGAGACGTTGGTACTCCCCTTCGAAATCGTTGACCAGGATGGCGAGGTGGTGGTAGCCGGACTCGCCGGGTGCGTACATGTCGCGGTAGATCGACGGCGTGTCGTCGTGCTGCTGGATGAACTGGATCATCGTGTCGCCCAGATAGCCGAACGCGTACGAGACGTCGGCTTCCTGTTCGGTGCCGCGATAGGTGAACGAGTCGCAGCGATGATGCGGTGAGCGCACGAACGGGCCGGCCCCGAACGTGTCGCTCCACGACTGGATCGACACGTCGAGGTCGTCGACGAACCATGCCTGCTGGAACACCGGGAACTGCGTGAGCATCGCCATCGCAACTGGCCCGTCTCAGGCGAGATCGAAACGATCGAGGTTCATCACCTTGTTCCACGCCGCCACGAAGTCCTTCACGAACTTCGCCTTGGCATCATCGGCTGCGTAGACCTCGGCGACTGCCCGCAACTGCGAGTTCGAACCGAAGACCAGATCGCAACGGGTTCCGGTCCACTTGATGTCGCCGCCGCTGCGGTCGCGACCTTCGAACACGTCCTCCGACGCAGCGGTCGGCTGCCACTCGGTGCTCAGGTCGAGCAGGTTGACGAAGAAGTCGTTGGTCAGCGTGCCGACGCTGTCGGTGAACACACCGTGATCAGACCCGTTGGAGTTGGCTCCGAGCACCCGCAGACCCCCGACGAGAACCGTCATCTCGGGCGCCGTCAAGGTGAGGAGTTGTGCCCGGTCGACGAGGAGCGCTTCGGCAGGCAGCGTGTGGCCCTTTCCGAGGTAGTTGCGGAATCCGTCCACCGTAGGTTCCAGTGCCTCGAACGCTTCGATGTCGGTCTGCTCCTGGCTGGCGTCGGTGCGACCCGGCGAGAACGGCACCGTGATCTCGTGGCCGCCACTCTTGGCGGCAGCTTCGACCGCAGCACAGCCGGCGAGCACGATCATGTCCGCCATCGACACCTGCGAACCGGTGCCGTTGAACTCGGTACGGATCGTGTCGAGGGTGCCGAGGATGCGGCGCAGTTCGGAGGGGTCGTTGACCTCCCAGTCGTTCTGCGGGGCGAGGCGGATGCGAGCGCCGTTGGCACCACCGCGCTTGTCGCTGTTGCGGAACGTCGACGCCGAAGCCCATGCCGTGCTGACGAGCTCCGAGACAGTGAGATCCGACTCGAGCACCTTCGCCTTGAGCGCCGCGATGTCGGTGTCGCCGATGAGCGCACCGTCGACCGCCGGCACGGGATCCTGCCAGATCAGCTCCTCGCTCGGAACTTCCGGGCCCAGGTAGCGCACGATGGGGCCCATGTCGCGGTGGGTGAGTTTGAACCATGCGCGAGCGAAGGCGTCGGCGAATTCGGCCGGGTTCTCGTGGAACCGACGCGCGATCGGCTCGTAGATCGGATCCATCTTCAACGCCATGTCGGCGGTGCTCATCATCGGTGCATGGGTCCGCGACGGGTCGTGTGCGTCAGGCACCGTGCCCTTGGCCTCCGGGTTCGACGGTGTCCACTGCTTGGCTCCCGCCGGGCTCTCGGTGAGCTCCCAGTCATAACCGAACAGCACGTCGAAGTAGGAGTTGTCCCACGTGATCGGCGTCGGGGTCCAGGCGCCCTCGACACCGCTGGTCGTCGTGTGGACGCCCTTGCCGGTTCCGAAGGCGTTCTTCCAGCCCAAGCCGAGCTGCTCGATCGGAGCGCCTTCGGGTTCGACGCCGACCAGTTCGGTGTCGCCGGCGCCGTGGGCCTTGCCGAAGGTGTGGCCACCCGCAACGAGCGCGACGGTCTCCTCGTCGTTCATCGCCATCCGCAGGAACGTTTCGCGGATGTCACGAGCCGAGCCGAGCGGATCCGGGTTGCCGTTGGGGCCTTCCGGATTGACGTAGATCAGCCCCATCTGGACCGCGCCCAGGGGGTTGGCGAGTTCACGATCGCCGGTGTAGCGCTCGTCGCCGAGCCAAGTGGTTTCGGGGCCCCAATAGATGTCCTCCTCGGGCTCCCAGACGTCCTCACGGCCGCCACCGAATCCGAACGTCTCGAAGCCCATCGACTCGAGTGCGACGTTGCCGGCCAGGATCATCAGGTCGGCCCACGAGAGCTTGCGCCCGTACTTGCGCTTGATCGGCTGGAGCAGGGCGCGCGCCTTGTCGAGGTTGCCGTTGTCGGGCCAGCTGTTGAGCGGCGCGAATCGCTGGGTTCCGGTGGAGGCGCCGCCGCGACCATCTTGGATGCGATAGGTGCCCGCACTGTGCCACGCCATGCGGATGAAGAACGGCCCGTAGTGCCCGTAGTCGGCGGGCCACCAGTCCTGCGAGTCGGTCATCAATGCGGCGAGATCCGACTTGACGGCGGCAAGGTCGAGCGACGCGAACTCCGCGGCGTAGTCGAAGTCGTCGTCCATCGGATCGATCAGGTTCGAGTTCTGAGCCAACATCTTGAGGCTCAGTTGGTTCGGCCACCAGTGTTGGTTCGCGGTCGAGCCGGTTGCGGTGTGCGCGGCGTTCGATCCGTGCATCACCGGACATCCCATCTCGGTGTCGTTGATGTCGGGTGCGACTTGCTCGGTCATTTCTGCTCCTTGAATTCGGTGTGTATGGCAGGTGTGTTGGGGATTGCGTTGGCGGAGATGTGCGGCGTCATGATCGACATGATGGGCAGAGCCCCCAGTAGATGACCTCGGCTTCTTGGATCTCGAACCCGTGATCGTCGTGGGCGGTGAGGCACGGTGCTGAACCGACTGCGCAGTCGATGTCGAACATCGCGTCGCACCGCCGACAGATGAGGTGATGATGGTTGTCGCCGACGCGGTCCTCGTAGCGCGCGGCAGATCCGCTCGGCTGGATTCGCCTGACGAGGTTCTTGTCGACGAGCACGCCGAGCGTGTCGTACACCGCTTGACGCGAGATCGTTCCGATGGCGAGTTTCACGTCGTCGGTCAGATCGTCGGCGGTCGCATGCGGGTGCGCCGACACCGCCGCCATCACCGCGAGACGCTGCGCCGTCACCTGCACGCCGTGCTGGCGGAGCAGTTGATCGACGCCGGTGGACACATCCCCATCCAACCATCGATGTTGGATCTTGTCAACTTCCGGACCAGATCCACTTCTCGTCGGCGTTCGCCTGCCCGCATTGTCGAGGCAGACTGGGCGTGGATCGACTGCGGAGGACTGATCATGCCGGAAGAATTCGAAGGTGACCTGGCGGGCTCGGTGTTCTGGGGAGCCGATCTGAGCGGAGCGCGCTTTCGCGACGTCGACCTCACCGGCGCTGCGATCAGCCACGCGTGGATCGTCGATGTGCACATCGATGCACTGATCGAGAATCTCGTCGTGAACGGCGTCGATGTCACCGCATTCGTCAACGAGCGCGACCCGTGGTATCCGCTGCGCACGATGCTGCGTCCCACGGACCCGGAGGCGATGCAGGCGTCGTGGACCGCACTCGGCGACGAGTGGGCCCACACCATCGCCGCTGCGAAGGCACTTCCCGAAGACCTCCTCCACGAGTCCGTCGACGGCGAGTGGTCGTTCGTGCAGACGTTGCGCCATCTCGTGTTCGCCATCGACAAGTGGTTCACGGCTCCGATCCTCACCGAGGGATTCGACGCGTTCGGGATGCCCAACAGCGGTTCCGTCGACTTCCCGTGGCCCGGGCTCGACCTCGCGTCGTCGCCGTCGCTGTCGGCGGTGCTCGCCGTCCGCGCAGATCGGGCCGCCCGCTTCGGCCAATTTCTCGCCACGGTCGATGCAGACGACCTCTGCCGACCGGTCGACGTCCTCGAGAACGGGCCGCACCCGATCGAGGAGTGCGTCTACACGGTCCTCGAAGAGGAGTTCTGGCACCTTCGATACGCCCGACGAGACCTCGACCTCCTGACGACCCGCAACTGATCGTCGCCGGGACGTTGTGTGCGCTCGGGAGTCCTGAGCGCTCCCCAACGCACACGACGTCGCAACGCCGCGGACCAGGCGTCGCCGTAGCATTGCGTTGGTGGCCGCCTCAACGGAACTCGATCGCGCCGTCACTGCGCGGCTTGCCGAGCACGACCTGCGCTACACCACCGGTCGACGCCAACTGGTGGTCGGCCTGCAGCAGGCGGCCGGTCCGATCACGCTGCCAGAGCTCTTGAACATCGCCTCGGACCTGCCGCAGAGTTCGGCCTACCGGAACCTGTCGCTCCTCGAGGAAGCCGGAGTCGTGCGGCGCCTGGTGCACGGTGGCGACCACGCCCACTACGAACTCGCCGAGGAACTCACCGGGCACCATCACCATCTGATCTGCGATTCCTGCGGCGTCGTTCGCGACTTCACGTTGCTGCCGTCGTTGGAACGTTCACTCGATCAAGCCTTCGACGCCATTGCCGACAACGGCGGGTTCGAGTCATCGCATCACGTCGTCGACATCCACGGTCGCTGCGCCGACTGCTGCGCCGGCTGACACGCAGCCGCTTGCGACCGCTGGCCCGACGGCGTGTTCAGTGCTCGTCGTGGAGGTCCGGATGCCGCCCGTGCTCGTCAACCCCTGAGCGCCCGACATGGTGATCGTGGTCAGGGTGATCGTGGTGCACCCCATCGTCGACCGTGATGATGTGATCGCCGAGATCGAGCACGCGACCGCCGTACGCCGAACGGAGATTTCGCGCCGACAGCGCATCGCTCGGTCGGCCTGCGGCGATGACCGACTTGTTGAGGAGCACGACTGCATCGGAATCGGCGGCTTCGTCGAGATCGTGCGTTGCCACGATCACCGTTCGTCCGGCCTTGCGCTCGGCCTCGATGATTCGACGGATGCTCTGCGACGACGCGAGGTCGAGCCCAGCGGTCGGCTCGTCGAGCATGAGAACGTCAGCGTCCTGTGCGAGTCCTTGAGCGACGAAGACCCGTTGGCGTTGTCCCCCCGAGAGTTCGGCGAGATGCCGACGGCCGAGATCGCCGATCTCGAGACGCTCCATCGCCGAGTCGATGAGGGCGAGATCCGATGAACGGAGCCTGGAGAACGGGCCGCGATCGGCGCTCCGACCCAGCGCCACCACCTCGCGGGCCGTGATCAACAGGTGTGCCGCCGCTGGTTGCGCCTGCAGCACGTATGCAACCCTCTGTCGGTCGCCACCATGGGCAACCTCGACGGTGCCGGTGGTGAGCGGCAACAGCCCCGCGATGGCGTGCAGGAGAGTCGACTTTCCCGAGCCGTTCGGACCGATGAGTGCAGTCACCCCGGCACCGATGTCGAGCGACTCGACCGTCAGCACTGTCGTGTCGCCTCGTACGACGCGCACATCAGTGAACGTGATCACCGATGCGGTCGGCGGGCGGTCGAGGTTCGTGGTCATCGAGGTACCAGGGTTTTCATCGTCGTTGAACTCGCCGATCGCGGTGGCGTTGGATTCGGCACCGGAGTGGTCTTACCATGTCGAAATGAGAAAGAGTCTCACTCTAGTTTCTATCGGCGTCATCCTGACGTTGGGCACTGGTGCGTGTGCAAGCGACTCCGACTCAGGGTCCAGCACGGATGCCGGATCGTCGGGAGACCGACCCCAGATCGTGGTCACGACCAACATTCTCGGCGACATCGTGTCGCAAACCGTAGGTGACCTCGCCGATGTCGAGTTGATCATGCCGCTCGGGTCCGACCCGCACGACTTCGCTCCGTCGGCCCGACAGGCCGAAGCGATGGAGAACGCCGACCTGCTCGTGATCAACGGAGCGGGCTTCGAGGAGGGCATGCTCGACATCATCGCCAACGTCGAGGACTCGGGTACGGAGACGTTCACGTTCGCCGACCACGTCGAACTCCTCGAGGTCGACGAGGTCGAAGTCCACGAAGGTGACCAAGCAGCGGACGACGACAGTGGTGCGGCCGCTGACGAGCACGGCGGGGCCGATCCGCACATCTGGACCGATCCGAGTCGCATGATCGAAGGCGTCACCGCACTCGCGGCCGAGTTGGCCACGGTCGACGGCATCGACGCCGATGCGCTCGACCGTCAGGTCGAGGCGTACGTCGCCGAACTGGAGACGCTCGACGCCGACATGGAGCAGACGCTGGCGACAGTCGCCGACGACCAGCGAGTGCTGATCACCAACCATGAGGTGTTCAGCTACTTCGCGGACCGCTTCGGCTTCGAGGTCGTGGGCGCCGTCGTGCCGTCACTGACCACGAACTCCGAGGCGTCGGCGGGCGAGATCGAGGCCCTCGCGGACCTGATGCGAGAGTCGGGTACCCCTGCGATCTTCGCCGAGACGACACAGTCGACCCAGCTCGCGGATGCGATCGCGGAGTCGGTCGGCGACGACGTCGCAGTCGTCGAACTCTTCACCGAGAGCCTCGGCGAGGCGGGCTCGAGCGCCGAGACCTACATTTCGATGATGTCGATCAATGCCTCGCTGATCGCCGACGCATTGTCGTGATCCAGGTGGCCGGCACCGAGCGATGATCAACTTCTTCCTCGACGCCTTTCAATCCGACATCACTCGCCGCGCCTTGCTCGGTGGCCTGTTGGCGGCCACGATCACCGCCCTCGTCGGGACATGGGTCGTCGTGCGCGGACTTGCATTCCTCGGCGACGCGCTCGCTCACGGGGTGCTGCCGGGCATTGCGCTGGCCGTCATCTGGGGATTCAATCTGACACTCGGCGCGATGGTCAGCGCGCTCGTGATGGTCCTCGGCATCAACCTCGTCCATCGCACGACCAGGCTCTCCGACGACACGGGCATCGGGCTGCTGTTCGTGGGCATGCTGGCGCTCGGCGTGGTGATCATCAGCCGTTCGAGTTCGTTCGCGGGTGACCTCACCGGCTTCCTGTTCGGTGACGTCCTCGGCGTACGCGATGGCGAGCTCCGTCTCGGGGCCGCGGCGCTCGTGATCACGATCATCGTGCTCGCGCTCGGTCATCGCTCCTTCCTCGCGCTCGCGGTCAGCCCCGAGAAGGCAACGACACTCGGCCTTCGTCCCGGCCTTGCGCACGGCGTGATGTTGACACTCCTCGCGCTGTCGGTCGTGTCGAGCTTCAGGGTGGTGGGCACGCTGCTCGTGTTCGGTTTTCTCGTCGCACCGCCCGCCACCGCGGTCTTGTTGGTCCGACGGATTCCGGTCGCCATGGTCGTTGCCGTCGGTTTCGGATGGCTCGCCGTCGTGGTCGGGCTCGCCATCAGCTACCACGCCAACACCGCTGCGTCGGCGACCGTCGCCGGCGTCTGCGTCGCCCAGTTCTTCGTGGTGCTCACGCTGGTCGAGTTCAAGACGATGTTGCGCCATCGATCAGTCCGCGCCGCTCCAGCCGCACGGCTATCGTTCGACCGTGCTCGTCGCCATGACTGAACGCAGCTGATGCGGCTCGACGAGGTCGGAGCCCGCGACGGGTGGCGTTGCTGGCTCTGTGATGAGTCGGTCGACCCCGACATGTCGGTCAATGATCCGCGCGGGCCCAGCATCGACAGCCGCACGACGGAGCGCAAGGCCAAGGCTCGTGGCAAAGCGGCCGGCAAGGGACACGGAACCGGGCAGGAACGCCTCGCCCATCGGTCGTGCAACACCGGCAAAGGGAGCACCAAGCCGGTCATCGAGTGGCCGGCCCACCTCTTCGTCGCTGATCCGGCCGTGATCCTCACCACGGTGGATCGACTCCAACGAAAGGGCGGACGCGAGATCGTTGGCCGCTGCCTCGAACACGACGATGCCAACAACGCCGCCGATTGGATCATCGACCGCATCTCGCGGTTGGAACCCGACCTCGTGTTGACCGCCGAGGTCGAGCCCGGTGGTGGTCAGTTCCTCGTGGTCGTGCGAGCAGGCCGCTGACACTCGACGACCGATCAGGTCACCCCTCTGATGGCCCGGGGGGTGCGGTGACAACTCGCTGGCCGGTAGGGCGCAAACCGGGTCGACAATCGGTCAGTGCCTTGCACTATCGATTGGTGAACAATCCATCGACGTTCGGGAGTCCGTCGAAACTGTTGAAGGTCCCGTCCTCCGCAATTTCACGGGCGGCTTTCAGGAATCCGGCCCATGCGGTTCGTGCGAGTGTGCCTCCGACACTGATTCGGCGCACACCGAGGGCTGCCGCTTCTGCGACCGTGATGAACGGGGCGTTGATGAGGAGATTGACCGATTTGGGCGACACCGCCTGAACGATCGCGGCGATCTGCTCGATGGTGTCGATTCTCGGTGCGTAGAGGCAATCGGCACCGGCAGCGGCATAGGCGCGCAGCCGCAGGATCGTGTCGTCGATGTCGGGATGCCCGCAAACGAAACCCTCGGATCTACCGGTGAGAACGACACCGGTTCCAGATTCATCGATGGCCTCTCGTGCTGCGCGGATTCTCTCCACGGCGAGGTCGAGCTCGTAGAGGGGCCCAGGCCCATCACGAGTGGAGTCCTCGATCGAGAGCCCTGCGATCCCCGTTGCAACGGCCAGTTTCACGTTTGCGCCGACCATGGCGGGATCGTCCGCAAATCCGCCTTCGAAGTCGGCGTTGACCGGCACGTCGACAACACTCACGATGTCTCGAAGGTGCCCGAGGGTCCGGTCGAGCACGAGTTGGTTGTCGGCGAGGCCGAGGGTCCAGGCCGAGCCGGCGCTCGTCGTCGCCAGCGCCCGGAAGCCCATCTGTGCGAGCGTCAACGCGCTCCCTGGATCCCACGGATTCGGCATGACGAAGCAACCAGCGGAGTGCAAATGGTGAAACGTTGCGACTCGATCGTCCTGAACAGTCATGGTGCACCTCGGCGAAGGCATTGGGTGCGCTGATGCTAGTCACCATCCAATCGCCGAGATTTCCTGCGGCAGCATGTTCACGTGTCACCCCGTGCGCGGCCGCTGGAGATACCACCAAGGCTTCGTCCCCGACACCGGGATCGAACCACGACTGTCCCCGACCGCCGGCTACGCAGGAACCACGAGAATCTCGACACCCATGCTGGAACGCTGCGACCTCCACCGCTCTGTCAGACGGCAGCTCGACAGACCACCGCTTCGGCGCACATGCCTGACTCAGTCGTCCAAGATCGCGATCGCCTCGATCTCCACGCGGAACTCCGGCTCAGCCAGCGCAGTGACCCCGATCCCGGTCAGCGGCGCCATGGGTTGCGGGATCCCGAGTCGGGCGCATGCCCGACCGAGACCTTCACCGAACTGCGAGAGTCCCTCTGGGCTCAAATCGGTGGCGTAGATGGTGAGTTTCACGACGTCGTCGAACGAAGCGCCTACTTCGTGCAGCGCGGCGGCAACGTTCACGTAGCACTGTTCGACCTGGGAAGCGGTGTCTCCGTCGCCGACGCGGTTGCCGTCAGCGTCGAGTGCGACCTGTCCGGCGATGAACACCATCTTCGTTCCTCGAGCGACCGCCACCTGGTGGTGCGTGGATGTGGTCGGCAGTGCCTCGGGTGTCATGAGTGTGACGGTCATCGGTCGATCTCCGTTCGAATGAACCGCACCGCCAATCGACGCGGAACGCTGAGTATAACATGATCATGTTATAGTTTGCGATAGTTTTCCAGCATGGTCCGACCAAGAGACCCCGGAATCCGCCAGGCAATCGTAGATCGGGCTGCGGTGATGCTGCGAGACCGCGAACCCGTCACCTTGCGGTCGCTCGTGGCCGGCACGGGTGTGTCGACCATGGCGGTCTACACCTACTTCGGAGGGATCGACGGTGTCTGGCGGTCGGTGCGCCAGGAGGGCTTCACGCGGCTGGAGCGCAAACTTGTCGACATCGGCGACACGGACGACCCGTTGGCCGACTTCACCGCACAGTTGGCGACCTACGTCCAGTACGCGTTCGACGATCCCGACCTCTTTCGCGTGATGTTCGACGCGACGATCGAACTCGAAGACCTTCAGGCCGCGGACGACATACTCGAACGACTGGTCCGTTCGGTGCGCCGCTGCCGAGACGACAGCCGCTTTCGCGCTGACGTCGATCCGCTCGGGTTCGCAACACAGTGCTGGATGCTGTGCCACGGACTGGTGTCGCTGATCGCCACCGGACCTCTCCCATTCGATCGTCTTGCCCACGCTCCATCGATGCTGCACGCCCAATTCGTGGGAGTCGGAGCCGATCCGGACACGTGCGATACGTCGATTCAAGAGGGCTGGGTTGCGCCGACCGCCCGGCCGTGATCATCGGCGTGAAGAGTGACGAGGTTGCCGTAGAGATCGCGACAGAGGATCAGATTGACGACGGTCGACGTCTGTCTGCTGGATTCATCTCAACGAACCAAATATTCTCGGCCCATGGCCCGCACAGACGGCGTCGAGTTCGTCCGCATCAGTCAGGGCAATGCGCACATCCTCCAAGTCGTTGCTGATGATGTATTCGATGACGAGATCGACACGACCCTGCTTGACGCCTCGTTCCGGAATGGACAACTGCTCGTCGTCGCGACGCACAACGGATCGGTGGTGGGTCAGATCCAGGCGATGATCCAACGACACCTGGACGGACCCCCACAGCTCTACATCGACAACCTCGGCGTATCACCCATGCATCAACGCCGGGGCATCGCTCGAGGACTGGTCCATGAAGCCACGGCGTGGTCGAACGAGTTCGGCTGCGAGGAAGCCTGGATCGTCACGGACCTCGACAATGACGCAGCCAATGCGCTCTACGTTGCACTGGGAGCAAGACAGTCCATCGTTGCGCTCTACTCACTCGACCAGCGCGGTAGTGAATCCGCGCAGCAGGGCCTTGATCCCGTTTGACAACATCACCGGCAGGGATGAAGAGATTCCGGGCACTCGGCTTGGGTAGATATGCGTGCGGAGTCGCCGTGGATCTGGCCCGGATTACTGCGTCGAGATCGGGCGGCTCAGCAACTCGTTCCTGGTGAAATCTGAGCTTGCGATGTCGGATTGGTCGAGCCTGTTCGTGGCGAATACCCCAACCTTGCCGCCATTCTCAATGTACGGCCCGCTGGGGGACTTGTAGCAAATCCAGATTTCTGCTTCCGTCGTCCAGGTCGTTCTCCCGACATCGAGTGAGCGAACCGAACATTTTCAGCCTGGCGACGTTCGCAGAGCGAGGAGATCGGAGGACCCAATGACGAACCGGGAACACGCCGCCGAGAAGATGACCGTCGGTGCACACAACACCACTGACGTCCCGGTGACATTCGACCGATGCGACCACATCGAAGGGCCGTTCTTCCACGGTACGAAGTCCACCTTCGAGGTCGGCGACCAACTGGAGCCGGGCCGCGGCTCCAACTTCCACGAGGGCCGCAGCTCCAACAACGTCTACTTTTCCGCAGTCGTGGAAACCGCTGTCTGGGGAGCGGAGTTGGCCGCCGCGCTTGCCGGCAACGGTGAGCGAGGGCACGTCTACATCGTCGAGCCCACGGGCCCATTCGAGGACGACCCCAACGTGACGAACAAGAAGTTCCCCGGCAACATCACGCAGTCCTACCGGACCCGCCATCCGATGCAGGTCGTCGGCGAGGTGCAGACCTGGGAC
>JBGTEH010000081.1:0-9534 GCA_041747915.1 Ilumatobacteraceae bacterium | reverse complement strand
GACCCGGCGCACGTGCAACACCACGCTGGCCGGCTTCCGTTCGATCCACGCACCCGGTCCCAGGCCCTCGGCGGCCGCCACGGCCAACTCATCGAGTGCGACGAGTCGCTCGTGCTCGGTCGTCGTGAGGGGTTGCGTCGGAGAGCCACGTGATTCCATGCCGTGGCTGCCGATCACGTGTAGGTCGGCGCCGAAGTCGAACTGATCCAGACCGTCGAGCGACCGACCGGACACCGCCGCGACGTGCACACCGTCGAGCCTTGCCACGGCGGCGACGGCCGCGGCGATCCCCGGGAGCAGCCGAGCGTCGTCGGCATGATCGACCAGAGGGGCCAGCACCCCGTCGACGTCGAGCCCGATCAACAGTGGGCGCGGCGATGACGCCACGAGATCGGCGAGCAGAGCCGGATCGTCGTGGGTGATCATGTCAGTGGGCCGACGCGTCTCGGCGGTCGGCCGCATTGGTCATCTCCCCGAGGAAGCGGTCGGCCCAACCCTGCACGTCGCTCTTGCGGATCTGGTCGCGCAGGCCGGCCATCCGCTCGCGTCGCTCGTGTCGGTGCATGTCGACGGCCGTGATGATCGCTCGCTGCAGGGCTTCGTCGTCGTGGGGATTGACCAGAACAGCGTCGGTCAGTTCGTCGGCGGCTCCCGCGAACTCCGACAGCACGAGTACGCCGTCGCCGTCGATGTGAGCTGCTGCGTACTCCTTGGCCACCAGGTTCATCCCGTCGCGAAACGGAGTCACGAGCATCACGTCGCCAGCGCGGTAGAGCGCGATCAACTCGTCGAACGGCAGCGACTGGTACAGGTAATGGATCACTGGCAGACCGATGCGGCTGTAGCGACCGTTGATCTCGCCGACCAGCCGCTCGATCTGGTGTCGTTCGTCTTGATAGTGCTCGACGGCTTCACGTGTCGGCGTGGCCACCTGAACCATCACATGGCGCTCCGGGTCGAGTTCGCCCGATTCGAGCAGCGCGGCGAAGGCACGCAGCCGCAGCCCGATCCCCTTGGTGTAGTCGAGGCGATCGACGCCGAGCAGGATCACCTCGGGGTCGCCCAGCCGGGCGCGTATCTGGCTCATCCGTTGGCGTGTCGCCCGACCGGCGGCGACCGCCTCGACGTCGTCGACGTCGATCGAGATCGGGAACGCGCCCACGTTGGTGCGATGACCAGGGTTCTCGATCACGTCGTCGTGCGCATCGACGTGCAGCAGCTGCTGTGCGGCCGTGACGAAGTTCGTCGTGCCCATCGGGCGTTGGAACCCGATCAAGTCACATCCGAGAAGTCCCTCCACGATCTCGGTACGCCATGGCAGGCGCGAGAACAGTTCGTACGGGGGGAACGGGATGTGTAGGAAGAACCCGATGGTCACGTCGCTGCGCAGCTCACGAAGCAGTTTGGGGACCAGCTGCAGCTGATAGTCGTGGATCCACACCATCGCACCGGGCGGCGAGATGTTCGCCAAGGTGACGGCGAAACGCTCGTTGACGGTCTCGTAGGCGTCCCACTGCTCGCCGGAGTAGGTGGATTCGCGCAGAGCGTCGTGGTACAGCGGCCACAGCGCATCGTTCGAGAAACCCTCGTAGTAGAGCTCGATCTCCTCGGCGCTGATCGGAACCGGGTGCACGGCCACGCCCTCGACGTGGAACGGCTCGGCGTGGTCGTCGGGGTCGCCTGTCCAGCCGACCCATGTGCCGCCTGTGTCGCGCAGCATCGGCAACAGCGCGCGCACCAACCCGCCGGGACTGGCCGTCCAGCCGTCGTCGGTACGCATGACGGGCAACCGATTGGCGGCGACCACGATCGGACGATCGGTCGCTGTCATGGCGTCACCCCAGACGGCCGAGCGCCTGTTCGAGGTCGGCGACGAGGTCGCTCGCATCCTCGATGCCGACCGAGAGGCGCACGAGATTGTCGGGCACCTCCAGGGGCGACCCCGCGGCCGAGGCGTGCGTCATCGCCCCGGGATGTTCGATCAGGCTCTCCACGGCGCCGAGCGACTCGGCGAGCGTGAAGAGCTCGGTGGATTCCGCGACGGTCATCGCGGCGGCCATACCCCCGGCGACGGTGAACGACACCATGCCGCCGAAATCACGCATCTGCCTCGCGGCGGCGCGATGGCCGGGATGGTCGGGCAGCTGTGGATACAGCACGCGGTCGACACAACGGTGCCCGACGAGTAGATCGACGATCGCACGGGCGTTCTCGCAGTGGCGATCCATCCGTACGGCCAGCGTCTTCACGCCGCGCAGCACCAAGTAGCAGTCGAACGGGGCGGGCACCGCGCCGGCGGCATTCTGGGTGAACCGGAGACGTTCGCCGAGCTCGTCGTCGTTGACCGCCACGAATCCGCCGACGACATCGCTGTGGCCGCCGAGGTACTTGGTCGCGGAGTGCACCACGATGTCGGCACCGAGGGTGAGTGGCTGCTGAAGGTACGGCGTGGCGAAGGTGTTGTCGACGACCACCAGAGCGCCGCGCTCGTGAGCGATCTCGCTGATCGCCTCGATGTCGAAGCAGGTGAGCAGCGGATTCGTCGGAGTCTCGAGCCACACCAACCCGACGTCGTCGGGCCAGTCGGCGCGCAGCGTGTCGAGATCGGTCAGGTCGACGGCTGACCATGGGAAACCGAGCGGTTCCCACACCTTGGCGATCAGGCGGAACGTGCCTCCGTACGCATCGTTGCCCAACAGGGTCCGCTGGCCTGGTCGGAGCAGCCGCAGGATGTTGTCCTCGGCCGACAACCCGCTCGCGAACGCGAGACCGTGTGTGGCCTCCTCCAGCGAGGCGACCTGCGCCTCGAGTGCCGATCTGGTCGGGTTGCCCGAGCGTGAGTACTCGAACCCCTTGTGTTGTCCCACACCCTCTTGCGCGAACGTCGTCGACAGCGAGATCGGCGTGACCACCGCGCCCGTTGCTGGGTCGGGCGACTGGCCTGCGTGGATGGCGCGGGTGGCGAACGAGTGCCGGGTCGAAACCTCGACGTCACCCATTGCGCACCCCCTCGAGCGCGGCCTCGGCAACGGCGCTGAAGTACGCGAGCACATCGGTGCGCGTCAGCACGCTGAGGGGGCGCCCGCCCGACAACACCAGCAGGGCAGGCGCGGATTCGAGCATCTCGACGGCCAGCTCGAGTTTCTGGCCGACGCCGATCGTCGGGAGCTTGGGGCCCATCACCTTCTCGACCGGGGTGGACATCACCCCAGGGTCGCGGTGGATGACCTCCATCAGTTCGAGCTCGTCGATCGATCCCGACACCTCGGCAGCGGCGAATGGCGGTGTGTTCTTGCACACCGGCAGTTGGCTGACGCCGGTGGACCGCATCAGCTCGATCGCCTCCGACACGAGCTGCTGCGGATTCACGTACAGCAGGTTCTCGATCGAGGCCGCCCTGGTGTCGAGCACGGCGCCGACGCACTGCTCGCACTCGCGCAGGAAACCGAAGTTGGCCATCCAGGCGTCGTCGAAGACCTTCGAGAGGTATCCGCGGCCGGAGTCGGGATTGAACACCACGACGACATCGTCGGGACCTGCCGCCTTGGCGACCTTGATGGCGGCGGCCACGGCCATGCCACCGGACCCGCCGATCAGGATCCCCTCGCGTTCGGACACGTAGCGGGCGGTCAGGAAGCTCTCCTCGTCGCTGATGGCGATGATGTCGTCGAGCAACTCCGGCTCCCAGGCCGCCGGGAAGAAGTCTTCGCCGACGCCCTCCACCAGGTACGGCCGACCCGATCCGCCGGAGAACACCGATCCTTCAGGGTCGGCGGCGATGATGCGGATCTCGGGATTCATCGACTTCAGGTAGCGCGCCACTCCGGTGATCGAGCCGCACGTGCCGGCGCCTGCGATGAAGTGGGTGATGCGCCCGGCGGTCTGGCGCCAGATCTCCGGCCCGGTCGTCTTGACGTGCGCCTCGGGGTTGTGCGGGTTCTGGTACTGGTTGGGCCGGAAGGCGCCGAGTTCGGTGGTGAGGCGTTCGGCCACGCTGTAGTAGCTCGTTGGATCGCTCGGCTCGACGGCGACGGGGCACACCACGACCTCGGCGCCGTAGGCCTTCAGCAGCGACACCTTCTCGGGAGCGACCTTGTCGGTCATCACGAACACGCACTTGTAGCCGCGCTGGGCGGCGACGATCGCCAGACCGACGCCCGTGTTGCCGCTGGTCGGCTCGACGATGGTGCCGCCGGGAGCGAGGAGACCGTCGCGTTCGGCGGCCAGGATCATCTCGAGCGCCGGGCGATCCTTGGCAGACCCGCCAGGGTTGGTGCTCTCGTTCTTCATCGCGAACACACACTCGATGCCCTCGAGTTCGCTGAGTCGCTTCAGACGCACGAGGGGTGTGTTCCCGATTGTGTCGATGACCGAGTCGACGATCTCGGTCCCGACGAGACGAGGATCGCTCATGGGCCCGACAGTACCTCCGGGAGCAGGTGGCGGTGGTTCTGGAGGAGATAGTTGACGAGTTCACCGACCGATGGGTTCACGAAGCCCTGATCGCCGATCACGATCGTGGGCACCGTCTCGTTGCCGTTGGCGAACCGACGCACGGTCGCCGCGTCATCGGGGTCGTCCCAGATGTTGTGTTCGGTGCGCTCGATACCCAAGTGGTCGAGACGGCGCTGGAGAAGGGCGCAGAACCCGCAGCCCGGCCTCCAGTAGAGATCGATCCGACTCGCAGCGTCGGACGAGACAGGGGCAGTTTCGTCGGGCACGTCGGGTGCAACGAACCCGTCGGCGATCTATTCCCAGGACGCCCGCAGAGAGGTACCGTGGATCCGGAGGGGTTCCAACGTTGCCGCACGCTGCCCGCGGCGTCGGGCCCCGAGAAAAGGGGGCCGTGATGAGCATCACGTTCGACGATCTGGAGATGGAGCGCGACGATTCGCCGGGCCGCAGTTCACGCTGGCGCTGGGTCGCTGCGCTGGGTGCAGCGATGCTGGTAGCGGCCGCCGGTGGGGTGGGTTACGGGATCGGACGGAGCGTCGACTCCGAGTCGGGGGGCCTCGCCTCGCCCGATTCGACCGATGCGCCGTCGCCCGTCGAGCCGCTGGCGACCGTAGCGGCCGTCGAACCGGCGACGACCGTGGCCGCCGACGAGGTGACGACCTCGGAGGCGCCTGCGGTCGATGTGTCGGGTGGGCGCAGTTCGTCGGGTGGCGTCGGGTATCCGGCATTCGGCGGTCAACCGATGATCTTGCTCGCCGAGCGGGTCACCGGCGCAGGACTGACACTGCGAGCGCACCTGGGCCAGACATGGGACAACTCAGGTGGGTTCGAGGGCGATGGTTGGCAGCCCGCGCCTTGGTGCTTCGAGTCGGGCCAGCTGCGCATCGCACTCGCCGGCAACGGCGTGATCGACGTCGGTGGCACCCCGTGGTACCGCGAGCCATTCAAGGGCCGCTCGGTGTCGTGGCTCACCCTCGGTAGCGCCGACGGATCCGCGCAATGGGTGATCGTCGTGCAAGCGCCCGCCGACACCGCCACTGTGACGGTGACGTTCGCCGACGGGGCCACGGACTCAGCGCAACCTCAGAACGGCATTGCACTGTTGACCGCGCCCGGTCTCGCTCCGACCGAGGTCGTCGAGGACGACTACACCTACTGGGTCGACTCCCCGCCCGACTTCACCGTCGCGTTCGAGGGTGGAGCCGAACCGCTGGTCGTGGATTCCGGTGGCGTCGGCACGTGGAACGACCCCGAGTTCCGCGCGTCGTGTGAGCCGCCGCCTGCTGCGCTGCCCGATCCCGGCGAACCACCAGCTGACCCCGCTGCCGCCGAAGCCGAGATCGCCGCAGCGATGACGGCGCTGTACGGCGCCGATCGCGCTGTCGATGGCGACGCGTTGTATCTCGCCGACGCCACCGGCGTCGCCGAGGCGCGAGCCGCAGTGGTCGAGGGTGGCTTCAAGACCGAAGCGGCGAGTGCTCGACCTGTCGTCGAGGACCTGGTGTTCACCTCCCCGAACGAGGCGTGGTTCCGCTATCGCATCGACACCGACGGCGTCGGGCTGACCAATCGGTTCGGCATCGCCGTGCTGGTGGACGGCAGCTGGAGAATCACGCGTGACACGTTGTGCCAAGACCTGTCGATGGCCGGCGGCGACTGTGGCGCGGGTTGGGAGTACATCCAACCCCCGAGCGTTGTCCGCCCGTTCGAAGGCGAGGACTGAAATCCCCCTTTGCGGCGCGAAAAGGGTGACCCGCCCCTCACTTTCCGCGCCGCAAACGGATTGGGGGTTGGGGGTGTACGACGGGCTGGCAGACTGCACGGATGAGCGCAGGCTTGGTCGACTCGTCGGTGTACCTCGATCGTCTGGCGCGGGTTCGCCAGGCAATGACGGAATTGCGCGTCGACACATTGCTGTTGTCAGTCGGCCACGACCTGCCGTACCTCACCGGGTACACCGCAATGCCGCTGGAGCGTCTCACCATGCTCGTCGTGCCCCGCGAAGGCGGCGCCACGCTGGTGATCCCGCGGCTCGAAGCTCCCCGGGTACACGAGGTCGAGGGTGCCTTCGATCTGCACCCGTGGGGTGAAACCGAGGACCCCACCGCGATAGTTGCGAAGCTCGCGTCGGGTTCCGCCCGCATCGCCGTGGGCGATCAGATGTGGGCGAGATTTCTCGTCGAACTACTCCCACAGGTTGCCGACGCCGAGTACACGCGGGCGGTCGACGTCGTCGGTCCGTTGCGACGCTCGAAGGACGCTGCGGAGGTGTCCGCGCTGGCGGCCGCAGGTGCCGCAGTCGACCTGATCGCCGGCGAACTGCAGCGCGGCGAGATCCCGCTGGTCGGGCGTACCGAGGCCGATGTGTCGGCGCACCTCTCCCGGCGGATCATCGAGGAGGGCCACGACAAGGTGAACTTCGCAATCGTCGCGGCGGGTGACAACGCCGCCAGCCCGCATCACCACGCAGGGTCGCGTGTGATCCGCCCGAACGAAATCGTGCTGTGCGACTTCGGCGGCACGATGGCCGGCTACTGCTCCGACACGACCCGCTGCGTGTACACAGGCGATCCGAGCGCGGAGGTTGCCGAGGCCTACGCCGTCCTGCACGAAGCCCAGCGCGTCGGTGTGGCGGCCGGCGCGGTCGGTACTCCCTGCGAGGACATCGATCGGGCGACTCGTGCGGTGATCGACGATGCGGGGTTCGGCGAGTACTTCATCCACCGCACGGGTCACGGCATCGGCATGGAGGAACACGAGGACCCGTACATCGTGGAGGGCAACTCACTTCCTCTCGAGGCCGGCCACGCCTACAGCGTCGAACCGGGGATCTATGTTGCCGGCCGGTGGGGGATGCGCCTCGAAGACATCGTCGTGGCAACAGCGGGTGGCCCGCGATCGCTGAACAACTCGGACCACGCGCTCGTGTCCGTCTGATCCGTGATCATTCGTCCTTTCCATTCACTCATCGGCCTCGTGCTTCTCGCAAGCGCGTCGGCACCATTGCACCCAACCGGCGTCGCTCACGGCGCACCCCCGCTCGAAAGCGCGCAGGCGACGCAGCTGCAACCGGTCACCCCGTGTCGGATATTCGACACGCGGCGAGGTGTGGATGGGGGCCGTCTCGGCGTCTCGACGTGGCGTGTGCAGATCGCAGGTCGGTGTGGCGTCGCCCTCGATGCGGTTGCGGTGTCGATGAGCCTCGTCGCCACGAACATGGCGACGCAGGGGTTTCTCAGTGTGTGGCCAACGGGGACGCCACGCCCTGATGTCTCCAATCTCAACTACGATCGCACCAACACGGTTGCGAACTCCGCTGTCGTGCAACTGGGCTCGGACGGGTCGGTCGACCTGTTCTCGTACGCTTCCGCTGACGTGATCATCGACGTCAGTGCTGCGTTCGTCCCAGCTCCGTCAGGGGCGACGGCCGGACGTTTCGTGCCGGCGGGGCCAGTGCGCATCCTCGACACGCGCAGTTCCGGCGAGCGAGGCTCCGGCGACTTGCGCGTTCCGCTTCCTGACGGTGTTGCGGCCGACGCCACGGCGGTGGCCGTCAATGTGACCGTCGTCAATTCGGCCGGTACTGCGGGTACCGGCTACCTCACTGCATATCCCGCCGGTGATGTGCGGCCCGACACGTCGGTCGTGAACACCGATACTCACAATCGGACTCGTGCGAACACGGTCTTCCTGCCGGTCTCCGCAGACGGCTTCATCGTCTTTCGTTCCGTGACCTCCGACGTACTCGTCGACTTCTGGGGCTGGTTCACCGGACCCTCCGCACCGCTGTCGAACGACGGACTCTTCGTTCCGCAACCACCCGAACGACGGTGGGACTCTCGCGCGACGAGCGACCCGATCCATGCCGACGGAACACTGGAACGACAGATCGCGCCGGCCAACGCGGCAGCCGTGGTTGCGAACGTGACGTCGGTGGATGCCGTCGGCTCGGGGTTCGTGACGGTCTACCCTGCGGGAGTTCCGCGACCCGACGTGTCGTCGCTCAACTACCGCTGGCGCTCTCCGGTGGCTGCACTGACCGTGGCGCGCTCGTCCACACGGGGTGTCAGCTTCTACTCATACGCGGGAACCCATGTCGTCGTCGATGTTGCTGGCTGGTTCCTCGGGACTCCGTTGATACCCGAATCGCCCCCACCAACGAACAATTTCCCTCCACCCGACACGCCCGCCGTCATGGTGGCCGATTCCTCGTTCGCCGGGATCCGGTGGAACGGCGCACTCGCATTCCTCCAGGGCGCTGCATGGGACGCCCGCTTGGAGTCCTGCCGCCGCCTCATCGGTGTCTCATGCCGTGGACGAGAAGGATACGCGCCGCCCACTGCGGTGCGCGAACTCGCGACGCTCGACGACGGGTACCGCGTGGCCGTAATCGTGACCGGGTACAACGACTACGCCAGCACCTTTCCCCTTGGTCTCGACGCTGTGGTGAGGACCGCTCGAGCCAGGGGCATCGAACGCGTCGTCTGGCTCACGTACCGCGAGGACGTGGGATATGTGTCGCCGTCGTCAGTCTCGTTTGCTGCCACCTTCGCGGCCGACAACCGGGTTCTGCGCGCTGCGTCGGCATCGGGTGACTACCCCGAACTGATCATCTCAGACTGGCACGGATACACGAGAGACAACGCGGGTTGGTTGACAGCAGACGGCGTGCATCTGACCGTCGACGGCGCTCGTGCGGCAGCGGAATACGCATCGCGCAAACTGGCGGCGCTCGAACGTCGGCAATGCCCCCCGGGAATCGGCGGGGCAACGACGGTCGGTGGATGGTGCGCCGACCCCGACGTCACCGGGCCACCGTGAGAGGACGCCTCAGCTGGTTGCGAACTTGGTCTCGTCGGCGACGTCGCTGAACCCGACGAGTTCGATCATCAGGTCGGCGCCGTCGTAACGAGCCAGTACGCCGGAATCGACCGCGCAGTATGTCTTGGTCCCCCCGGACACAGCGACATCCGCGCACGTGGCGTTCTGGCCGGCGATCGTGGTGTCGTAACCGCGGGCGTTGTCGAGTCGGCGCGCTGCGTCGACGCGGAGACGTCGAGCGATGCTCGAGCCGTAGAA
>JBGTEH010000080.1:0-3008 GCA_041747915.1 Ilumatobacteraceae bacterium | reverse complement strand
GGCACGTTCCTGCCGACCGAGGGGACCGTGTTCCTGTCGCTGGCCGACCCCGACAAGCCGGCCGGACTGGTCGTCGCGCAACGCTTCCGCGCGCTCGGCCTGGGAATCGTCGCCACCGAAGGGACCGCGGCCTATTTGGCGGCCTTCGATTCACCCGTCGATCAAGTGGTGGCCAAGGTGCAGGAGACCGCGGGGCACAACGATCGAGTCACCGCAGTCGACCTGATCGCCGACGGCAAGATCAGCTTCGTGGTGAACACTCCGCGGGGTCGTCTCGGCCGCAGCGACGGCGAGGCGATTCGCAAAGCGGCGAGCCTCCATGGGGTGAGTTGCGTCACCACGGTCGCTGCCGCGCTGGCAGCGGTCCGGGGCCTCGCCGAGACCGCGGGTGACGGCATCACGGTCAAGACGTTGCAGGAGTACCACGGCCAACCACGCCACGCGCTGGTGGGCGAGGTGGCTGACCCCGGATGATCGACACCCGGGTCCGCGTCGGCTCGATCGAGTTGGCGACGCCGGTGATGACGGCGGCGGGCACGGTCGGCGACGGCACGGAGTTCAGCGGTCACCTCGACTTCGCGTCGCTCGGTGCGGTGGTGACCAAGTCGCTCGCCGCTTTCGAGTGGGCGGGCAATCCGGCCCCCCGGCTGCATCCGACAGCGCAGGGAATGATCAACGCCGTCGGCCTCCAGGGGCCCGGCGTGGAGTACTGGCTCGACCACGTCGTCCGAGGCCTGCTCGACACCGGTGCCACGGTGGTGGCGAGCATCTGGGGTCGATCGATCGACGACTACGCCCGTGCTGCAGAGATGCTCGCAGCGGCACCGCCCGGCGTCGTGGCAGTGGAGATCAACCTGTCGTGTCCGAATCTGGAAGGGCGCCGCTCGATCTTCGCCCACGACGCGGAGCTGTCGGCTGCGGTCATCGCCGCCACCGCGCCATGGGGGCGGCCGCGCTGGGCCAAGTTGAGCGCGAACACCGACCGGATCGTCGAGGTCGCCGAAGCCGTCGTCGAGGCCGGCGCCGAAGCGGTCACATGCATCAACACCCTGTTGGGGTTCGCCTACGACCCCGACACGCTCGCTCCGACACTCGCGGCGGGCGGTGGCGGCTTGTCGGGCCGAGCCATCCATCCGGTGGCAGTTCGCGCCGTTCACGACGTCCACGAAGCGTTGCCCCACGTGCCGATCATCGGAGTTGGCGGCGTCAGTTCGGGTTGGGATGCCGCGGAGCTGATGCTGGCAGGCGCATCGGCGGTCCAGGTCGGCACGGCATCGTTCGCCGACCCTCGTGCCACCCAGCGCGTGCAGGACGAATTGACTGCATGGGCGCTGAGCAGGGGATTGACCAGCCTCGCCGGAATCGGCGCGATAGCTTGAAACCCATGGCAACCCCCCCACAGTTGACCCCCGAACAGCGCACGGCCGCGCTCGCCAAGGCCGCAGAGGCCCGCGCCGCTCGCGCCGAGATCAAGGCTCGGCTCAAGATGGGCTCGATGACGTTGAGCGAAGCGCTGGCGTCCGATGATCCCAACGTCGGCAAACTCAAGGTCGTCTCGATGCTGGAATCGCTCCCCGGCGTCGGCAAGGTGAAGGCCCGCAAGATCATGGGCGACGTCGAGATCGCCGACAATCGCCGGGTGCAGGGCCTCGGTACCCAGCAGAAGGCGAAGCTGCTCGACCTCCTCGCGAGCTGAGTCGAACCGGGACCGTCGCTGGTGATCATCGTCGTGTCCGGCCCCGGCGGGGTCGGCAAGGGAACCATCGTGGATGCGCTCGTGCGTCGCGATCCCAGGCTGTGGCTGAGCCGATCGTGGACAACACGCGAACGTCGTCCGTCCGAGGCCGACGACGCCTACGTGTTCACCGACACGGAGAGTTTCGAGCGGCGCATCGCCGATGGCGGATTTCTCGAGTGGACCGAGTTCCTGGGCAACTACTACGGCTCACCGACGCCGGCGCCCCGCGACGACCAGGACGTCGTGCTCGAGATCGAGGTGGATGGCGCTCAACAGGTCAAGCAGCTGTATCCCGACGCCCTGCTGCTGTTCGTGGTCCCCCCGTCACGCGAGGAACAGGAACGCCGGTTGCGCGGTCGGGGCGATCCGGGCGACAAGGTGCTCGCACGGCTCAAGAAGGCCGAGATCGAAGAGCCGATCGGGCGTGATCTGGCCGATCACATCGTGATCAACGACGAACTCGACGCCACGATCGTCGAGATGCTGGCGCTCATCGAAGCCACACGAGCGCACTGACCACACGGTAGGATGTTCGCCCTATGGCGCTCGACCACGACACGATGATCAATCCACCCATCGAGAGTCTTCTCGGTACGGTCGAATCGAAGTTCACGCTGGTCACGCTGGCGGCTCGTCGGGCCCGCAATATCAACTCGTACTTCAATCAGCTCGGTGATGGCCTCGGCCACATGATCCCGCCGCAGGTGTCGTCGGTTGCTCGCAAGCCCTTGTCGATTGCCTTCGAGGAGATCTCCGATCACAAGATCGTGTGGACCGAAGCTCCCGAAGAGGTCGTCGCCGGCGATGACCTCGACACCGAGTCGGAGGCCGAAGTCGCTGCCGACGCCACCAGCGACAGCTGACGATCCGACCCGGGAGGGTACCGATGCTCGAAGGCAAGCGGATCGTGTTGGGGGTCACCGGCGGGATCGCTGCCTACAAGGCCATCGAAGTGTGCCGTCGACTCGTCGATGCCGGCGCCCACGTGGTGCCGATCATGACACCTGGCGCCGAGCACTTCATTGGACGCACCACGCTCAGCGCGCTGGCGTCCGAGCCGGTCCAGACCGAACTCTGGGACAACCCGACCACCCCCATTCCGCACACGCGGATCGGGCAGGGTGCCGACCTCGTCGTGGTCGCTCCCGCCACGGCCCGCTTGATCGCCGCCTATCGCATGGGCCTGTCGACCGATCTCCTGACGAACACGTTGATCGCCACACGAGCGCCGGTGGTCGTGTGCCCGGCGATGCACACCGAGATGTGGGAA
>JBGTEH010000079.1:0-4167 GCA_041747915.1 Ilumatobacteraceae bacterium | reverse complement strand
TCGACGTGGCGTCGGAACGCAACCCACGAATCGAAGTAGTTGCATGCGTCGACGACGTGACTGCGCAAGAGTTCGGCCATCGACCGACCGTACCTTGACGCCGAGGCGGGCCCGGCCGCGTCGTAAGGTCCGGCCATGAGGCATCGCACGCTCGGCACTACCGGACTCGACGTGTCATCCATCTGTCTGGGGTGCATGAGCTACGGGATCTCCGATCGCGGCAACCATGCGTGGACGCTGAACGAGGAGGAGAGCCGCCCTCACATCCAGCGCGCCGTGGAGGCCGGGATCAACTTCTTCGACACCGCGAATGTGTACTCGGACGGCACCAGCGAGGAGATCGTCGGCCGCGCGCTGGCCGACTTCGCGCAACGCGACGAGATCGTTCTCGCCACCAAGGTGCACGGCCAGATGCGGCCCGGACCGAACGGCCGCGGCCTGTCGCGCAAGGTGATCATGACCGAGATCGACAACAGCCTGAGCCGGCTCGGCACCGACTACGTCGACCTCTATCAAATCCATCGGTGGGACCACCGCACCCCGATCGAGGAGACGATGGAGGCGCTCGACGACGTGGTCAAGGCGGGCAAGGCGCTGTACATCGGGGCGTCGTCGATGTGGGCGTGGCAGTTCGCCAAGGCGCAGCACGTCGCCGACATGAACGGCTGGACGAAGTTCGTCACGATGCAGAACCACTACAACCTTCTCTATCGAGAGGAGGAGCGCGAGATGCTGCCGGTGTGCGCCGATCAGGGAGTCGGCGTGATCCCGTGGAGCCCGCGCGCTCGCGGAAAGCTCACCCGTGACGTCGACGAGTCGACGGCGCGCCAGGAGACCGACGAGGTCGGCAAGATGCTCTACGGCACCGCCGACACCGACATCATCAACGAGGTGGCGGCGATCGCTGCCGACCGCGGTGTGTCTCGGGCGCAGGTGGCGTTGGCATGGGTGTCACGACACCCGACGGTCAGCGCTCCGATCATCGGCGCCACCAAACAGCATCACCTCGACGATGCCATTGCCTCGCTCGACCTCGTCCTCACCGACGACGAGGTCTCCCGACTCGAGGCGCCGTACACCCCGCAGCCTGTCCGTGAAATGGCCTGAACCGCACATTCGATGCAACGAGCGCCGGGCGCTCCGTGAGGCCTCGAGGTCAGCTCGTGGTCACCGCCGCGTCGTCGAGCAACGGGAGCTTCTGCTCGCCGAACATCGCGCGATATGTGTTGTGGTAGTGGTGCAGCGTCGGTTCGTTGCGTCCGAAGATCACGTGATCGAGCGACCCGCCGTTGGCCGCACACTGCTGTGACGCCGCCATCACGTAGTCCTCGTCGCGGATGATCTCGGCGAAGTGGTGGGCGATGTCGGCCACGAAGTCGGTGACGGCAGGGTCTTCGACGTCGAGACCCGGCCGGAGATAGAAGTTGATGCGGCTGCGATGTCGGCCGGGGCTGGAGCGGTCGGGGTAGGCGCGTACCAGGAACACCCCGGCGTCGAACGGCATCAGGATCGTGTTGGGGAAGATCCAGTAGACGGGGAGTCCGGCGACCGTGATGTCCCATTCCTCCTCGGGCAGCGTGCGCATGGTGTCGATGTTGCGCTTGCACAGGATCATCCGGTGCAGGTGCCCCTCCTCGTCGTAGCACTGAACGTTGCCGTGGAATCCGTTGGCCAGCGTGTCACGGTGCAGCACGGGGAAGTGATAGGTCTCGCCGAAGGTGTCCATGGCGAGCTTCCAGTTGCAGTCGGTGTCGTACACGTCCCGCGTGAGCGGCTCGAGATCGCCGAAGTTCCACGTGGGGAATTCGTCGTTGAACCACTCGCCGAGCAGGTGATCGAGATCGATCGTGCCGCCGGGATCGGGGTTCACGAACAACAGGCCGTGCCGTTCCTCGGCCGCCAGTGGCCGCAGCCCGAGACACTCGGTGTCGACGGCACCGAAGTGGTCGGGCTTGGGAAGCCCGACCAGGGCGCCGGCGGTGTCATAGGTCCACGCGTGGAACGGACACGAGAAGCGCCGCTTGGTGCCACGCTCCTCGGTCTCCACCATCGCACCGCGGTGCCGACAGGAGTTGACGAACGCTCGGAATTCCCCGTCCTGGTCGCGGGTGGCGAGAATCGGAATTCCGAGATCGTTGTTGGTCAGGAACGATCCGGGGCCGGGTAGATCGCCGGACAGACCGACACACTGGGGCGTCGCTGCGAACCACTCCTGCCACTCGCGTTCGGCGAGTGCGGGGTCGGTGTAGTCGCTGGTGGGCAACCGCACCAGACCGCCGGCGTCGACGTTGGTCCCGGCGTCGATGTGGGCGCAGAGCTGTTTGATGAGTCGAACCTGTTCGTCATGGCGCATTCTTAGAGTTCACTCCAATTATCTACGGATGTCAACCCGTCGGCCAGACTCTCCGAATGACCAGTCGTCGCGATCTCAGCAAGGCCGCACGGCGCGATGCGATTCTCGACGCAACCGTTGCGCTGCTCGGCGCGCGCGACTCCGCCGAGGTGACCACCGAGGAGATCGCCGCGCTGGCCGGAGTGGCGCCGGCCACCGTCTACAACCTCATCGGTACCCGCGACGACGTGCTGCGCTCTCTCGTGGCACGAATCCTCGAGAAACTGGCGATCTCACTCGGAGCGCTCGACCCGAGCGATCCAATCGCCGCCGCCCGCCTCGTCGTCGACCAGACGGTGGACGCGTTCGTCGCCGACTCGGCCGCTTTCCGGCGGATCATCAGACTTGCGCCACGCGCGTCGCCCGACGGGGCCACCCTCGTCGACCCGTCGAACTTCCAGGTCACTGCGATGCAACGCGCCCAACAGAAGGGAATCATCCGTGACGACATCGACGCCGCCGGTCTCGGACGTCAGATCTATCTGTCGTACACCGGCGCGATGAACCTGTGGAGCGCAGATCGCCTCGACGACGAAGGGTTCTCGATCGCCGCGCGCCATGGTTTGATCAGCGCGCTCGCTGCCGCTGCGACCGAGCCCCATCGGGCCCGCTTCGTCGGGGAGATGCGTGAACTGGGTGCGCAACTCGAAGCGGACGCCTGGATCCACTCCACGCACTGACGCACGGAGAACTCCGCGTCAGAGCCCCAATGCGGCGCGTTGGTCGGTGTAGGTGGCCAGGTCGAAGTAGTCGCGCCAGAGGCTGATCGTCCCCTGCTCGGTGACCTCGAAGATTCCGACCACCGGCATCTCGAGCCAGCCGTTCGCGAACTCGAAGCGGTCGCGCCGCTCGTTGATCACGACGTTGCCATCGATGATCTGTCGAGTGATCGGCCATTCGACCCGAAGCGTCGGTTCGAGGAACGCGTCGAGCGCCGCCCGGACCGCCTCCTTGCCGACGATCGGCGACATCGGCACGTTCTCGTAGCGCACATCGTCGGCGAGCAGTTCGACGGCCGCGCCGACGTCCTTCGCCTCGACGGCGGTGATGAACGCGGTCACCACCTCTGCGGGATCTGTCATGGAGTGCTCCTTCACGAGAATGCGTCGAACAGTTCGCTGAACGCCTCGGCCTGCCCACCCGAGGTCGATGAGGCGACGACGATCGGAGCGGTGAGGCCCGCGTCGAACCATGCCTCGATACCTTCGCGGATCCGACCGACCGGTCCCGAGAGCGTGCAGTCGTCGAGCCACCGGTCGCTCATCGCCGCCATCACGGCCTCGCCGTCCTTCGCGGCGAGCGCGACCATCACGGCCGACATCTCCTCCTCGAAGCCCGCCTCGATCCAGTAGTTCCGGTAGTTCGGCAGCGCCACGTAGCCCTGCAGGGTCGCCCGGTTGCGAGCGCGGGCGGCGTCGATGTCGTCGTCGATGACGGTCGGGATCATGTTGCCGATCCAGAATCCGTCCGCGCGGCGCGAGTCGGGCACGAGCGAGAGCGAATGCGCCATCCGGCTCCTCGATGCGTTCGCCCACACCGCTCCGTCGCCGACCTCGACCGACAACGCGACCATCTTGTCGCGCAGGGTTGCGAGTACGACCGGCGGCAGGCCGCCCATCGATTCGCCGACCGCCCGCATCGTGGCCACGTACTCGCGCATGTCGCTCAGCGGCCGGCCGGTGTCGACACCCAGACGCTCGATCACGGGGCCGTGCGTCACCCCGACGCCGAGTCGGAAGCGGCCGTCGGCGACCTCGTGGAGGTAACTCGCCGAC
>JBGTEH010000078.1:0-2184 GCA_041747915.1 Ilumatobacteraceae bacterium | reverse complement strand
CAAGCCGAGTTCGAGTGCCTCGGCCGCACTCAGCGTGCGACCGGTGAACGCGATCTCGGCGGCCTTGGCGTAGCCGACCATGCGCGGCAGGAGCCACGTTCCACCGCTCTCGGGCAGGATGCCCCGTTTGGCGAATCCGGGGTTGAGCTTGGCGTTCTCCGCGGCGATCCGGATGTCGCAGCCGAGCGCGAGGTCGAGTCCGTACCCCGCCGCGCCGCCGTTCAGTGCGCAGATCGTGGGCGTGTCGATGTTGTGCAGCACCACCGGTGGCGCAGAGCGCAGGTCGAACTCGCCGCTGAATGTGGCCGCGCCATCACCATTGCCGCCGCCGAGGTTGCCGAGGCCCCCTTTGGGGCCAGCCATCTGCGCCTGCAGGTCGAGGCCGGCACAAAACGCACGACCGGAGCCGGTCAGCACGATGCAGCGCACGTCCGGATCATGATCGGCACGCAGGAGCAGGCGGCTGATCTCCTCGAGCATCACGCCCGAGATCGTGTTCATGCGCTCCGGGGCGTTCAGCGTGAGCGTCGCAACGTGATCGGTTGCGTCGTAGCGCACCTCCGACGACCTGGTGGAGTGACGGTCGGGCGTCGGGTCGTCGCTGCCATCGTTCATTGTGCCGAAACGGTAGTGCGTTCCATTCGTCGCGCACGATGCGTACACTTGGGTCACCTTATGAGTACGGGCATCCCGCCTGTACCCCAACAGGGGGAGAACCACCAATATGCAGAAATCACGCGTGAAGCGCGTTGGCGCGCTGCTCGTCGGACTGACGCTCGTTGCGGCCGCTTGCGGTAGCGACGACGATGCGTCGTCCAGCAGCGAAGCACCGGCCGGCAGCGAAGCACCAGCCGGCACAGACGCTCCAGCCAGTACCGACGCACCTGCTGGCACAGACGCACCAGCCGGCACAGACGCACCAGCCAGCACCGACGCAGCACCGGCCGAAGCGGAGTGCGGCAACGCACCGAGCGATGTCACCGACGGTGAGCTCAGCGGCTTCGCCGGCACCACCCCGTTCGGCGAGATCACCGACGAGTTCATCGCTCGCCTCTGTGCGATCGACCCGAACCTCGAGGACCTCAACTACGCCACCGAGACCTACGACGCAATGGTCATTTCGGCGCTCGCCGCCGAAATTGCCGGTGACGACGGCATTGCCCACGCATCCGAGATCAACGGTGTGACGCGTGACGGCGAGAAGTGCACGACGTTCGCGGACTGCAAGGCGCTCGTCGAGGCCGGCACCGACATCGACTATGACGGCATCTCCGGACCGCTCACGTTCGCCGGCAACGGCGAGCCGATCGTGGCGAGCTACGGCTTGTTGAAGATGGGCGACAACAACCGAATCGACATCAGCCAGACTGAGTTCATCACCGCCGAAGGGCCGCCAGAACTCGACGTCGAGCAGACGCCGGTCGAAGGTAGTCGCGCCGGCGACGGCACGCTGACGTTCGGTGCGCTGCTCCCGCAGACTGGTTCGTTGGCCTTCCTCGGCCCGCCCGAGTTCGCTGGGTTCAACCTCGCGATCCAGGAGATCAACGAAGCTGGTGGCGTGCTAGGCCAGGACGTCGTCGGAATCGAAGGCGACTCCGGTGACACCTCGACCGACCAGGCCAACCAGACCACGGACCGTCTCCTCTCGGAGAACGTCGACGTGATCATCGGCGCCGCATCCTCTGGCGTTTCCCTCTCGGTGATCGACAAGATCACTGCGGCGGGCGTCACGATGTTCTCGCCGGCCAACACCTCCGAGGCACTCTCGACCTACGCCGACAAGGGTCTGTACTTCCGTACCGCCCCGCCGGACCTCTACCAGGGTGACGTGCTCGGCCAGTTCGTGGTCAACGACGGCAACCAGACGGTCGCCATCTTGAACCTCAACGACGCGTACGGTAACGGCCTGGCCGCAACGGCCGCCGAGACCATCGCCGCTTCCGGCGGCGAGGTCGTGCTCCAGAAGACCTACGACCCGACGGCGACGTCGTTCGACAGTGAGATCGACGAGATCGTCGCTGCCGACCCCGACGCCATCCTCGTGATCGGCTTCAACGAATCCTCCAAGATTCTGCGAGCCATGGTCGAAAAGGGCATCGGACCGAAGGTCAAGAATGTCTACGGCTCCGATGGCAACATCGGCAACGCACTCGGTGTCGACTTCGACGCCGGCAACTGATCAGC
>JBGTEH010000077.1:0-5765 GCA_041747915.1 Ilumatobacteraceae bacterium | reverse complement strand
TTGTCGTCGGTTCGCGAGATGGCCGTCAAGAGCGCTCCGCCGCGCACGCTGCACTGCGAATTTCCGCTCGGTCGCCCGCTCGGTCGGCCGGGCGATCCTGACTTCCAACACGACGTGCTCGCGCGTGCTTTCGCGTTGCTCGACGCCGAGTCAGGGCCGGTCCTCGTCGATCATCCCGAGGTGATCGAGGCCGACGACCAGCCGGCGTCGTGCGCGTTGCCTCCTCGCTATGACCCCGACCTGCCGCCCGCCGTCGACGAGGCCCAGGGTTTGCGCAAGGCGTACGACCGCGGTGTGGCCCGGCGTGGTGTCACATCCGTCGGGCGCGTAGTCGACGCCGATGGGGTACCCGACGCGCTGCGCATCTTCGACAACATTGCGAACGGCGAGGACTGGACGGCGGCGGGCATTCCGGGCGGCAACACGACCGCCGTGTGTCACGACATCCGTACCTACTACGAGGAGGCCGCGCTCGAGCTCGTCGATGGCCCGTTGCCCGGCGGAAGAGCGTTGGAAGACTGGTTCTTCGACACGACCGAAGCGGGGGCGACGGTGCTCGCGGCTCGAGCCGCAATTCGCGACAGCGGTGCGAAGTTCCCGATCTGGTTCTACATGACTCCCGGCCAGCGCTGACGCGCAACGGGTCAGGCGTCGGCGTGCTGAAGCGACGCAATGAGCGTCTCGACGCGCCCGCGGATGTCGTCGCGTATCGTGCGAACCGTCTCGATCGGTTGGCCCGCCGGGTCGCTGAGTTCCCAGTCCTCGTAGCGCTTGCCGGGAAAGATCGGGCACGCGTCGCCGCACCCCATCGTCACGATGACGTCGGCCGCCCGAGCGATCTCGTCGGTCCACGGCTTCGGATATTCCGAGGCGATGTCGATGCCGACCTCGGCCATTGCTTCGACGGCCATCCGGTTCGTCTCGGTGCCGGGATCGGAACCGCCCGAGAACACCTCGACGGAGTCTCCCGAGAGATGGCGGAGCCACCCCGCCGCCATCTGTGAGCGACCTGCGTTGTGGACGCACAAGAACAACACGGCCGGCTTGCTGACATCGCCGCTCTCCAGGCGTTGCAACGCACGAAGGCGGTCGCGAGTGAAGCGTTCGATGAGCAGCGGGAGCCAGTGAGGGATCGTGGCGGTGAGGTTGAGTTTGTCGCGCGAGTCGTCGATGTAGCGCTCGATCGTCTCGGCGTTGAACGTGCCGGCGAACTCGCTCTGGAGTCGTACGGCGGCCTGCTTGATCATCAACTGCTGTTCGATGAAGCGGCCTCGATCGGAGGTGGTGTCGGACATGGTGGGCTCCTGTCAGGTCAGTTCACATTGCGGATGCGGGCGTCGAGCTGGTCGAAGGCGTCGTCGAACGCGGCCGCGGTGCCGATGGCGACTGGGTCGGGGATCGACCAGTGCCAGTCGTCGGGCGACGGATCGAGTCGTTCGTGGGCGAGGTCGCACACCGTCACGATCGTGACGTCGTTCTTCGTGCGGTCGAAGGGTCGCGGCCGGGCGTCGCTCAGGTCGAGGCCGTGACGGCGCGCGGCGGCGACCGCTCCGGGATGCACCCGCTCGGCGGGTGCGGTACCTGCGGAACGCGCATCGGTGCCGATGTGTCGCTTCCACAAGGCGGCCGCGAGCTGCGAGCGTGCGGAGTTGTGGGTGCACACGAACGTGACGTCACGGACCGGTCGCGGAGTGGACACGCCGAGATCGACGACCGAACCGACGACGAGGCGTACATAGCGGCGTCGCTGGTCGCCCGCTGAACGGAAGCGCTCGGTCACGCCGGCGCGCTCGAGCACGTCGAGATGATGGGCCAACAGGTTGCCGCGCAGCTCGAACCGGTCGGCGAGTTCGCTCGGAGAGCGGTCGGAACGTGCGAGGTCGTCGACGATCGCCAGGCGGATCGGGTCGCCGAGGGCGGCATGGACCGCAGCACGGTCTGTCAGGGAACGCTCCACGTTGTCATCATATCGTTCGACAAGAACTGAATCAATCCAAGTTGAAGTGATGGAGGATCTCCGCCTCCGGATCGGATGCCTGCGGGCAGTACGTTTGCCTCGCTCGCCGTCCTGAGGAGGAACCATGCCCGACGCACTGATCATCGATGCCTGCCGCACGCCACGCGGCGTCGGCAAGCCCGGCAAGGGTGCGCTGTCGCACCTGCACCCCCAGCACCTCGCGTCGACGGTTCTTGCCGCGCTCGTCGAGCGCAATGGATTCGACACCGCCGACGTCGACGACGTGGTGTGGGGCACCAGTTCGCAGGTGTGCGAGCAGAGTGGCGACCTCGGGCGCATGGCCGCGCTCGACGCCGGCTACGACATCACCGCCAGCGGTGCCACGCTCGATCGCTTCTGCGGGTCGGGCATCACATCGGCCAACTATGCGGCGCATGCAGTGATGGCCGGCATGGAGGATCTCGTCGTGTCGGGAGGCACCGAGATGATGTCGCTGCCCAAGAAGGGTCTGTTGCCGATGGGCGCCAACAACGCCCACCTTCAAGAGATCCACCCGCAGTCGCACCAGGGCGTGTGCGCCGACGCGATCGCCACGATGGAGGGCATCCCCCGCGAGGCGCTCGACGCGCTCGCTGCGGAGTCGCAGGCGCGCGCCGACCGTGCGATCCGTGAGGGGCGCTTCGACAGGAGCTTGATCGCGGTGCGCAACATGGACGGCTCGATCGCCCTCGACCACGAGGAGTTCCCCCGTCCGCAGACGACGGCCCAGTCGCTGGCGGCTCTTCCACCGAGCTTCCCGCAGATCGCCGATCATCGGTTCTCGGAGGACTCCAAGACCTTCCGTGAGCTGATCAACCAGAAGTATCCCGACCTCGACATCCAACACGTCCACCACGCCGGAAACTCCTCGGGTGTGGTCGACGGTGCGGCGGCGCTGCTGTTCGCCAGTGCCGAGTACGCGAAGGCGCACGGTTTGACGCCGCGGGCGCGCGTGGTTGCCACGGCGAACATGGGCGACGACCCGACGCTGATGCTCAACGCTCCGGTGCCGGCGGCCCGCAAGGTGCTGGCGAAGGCGGGCATGACCTTCGACGACATCGATCTCATCGAGATCAACGAGGCGTTTGCCGTGGTCGCCGAGAAGTTCCTGCGCGACCTCGACCTCGATCGCGACAAGGTGAACGTCAACGGCGGAGCAATGGCGCTCGGCCACCCGATCGGCGCGACGGGAGCGATCCTGATCGGCACCGTGCTCGACGAACTCGAGCGGCGCGACCTCCAGGTCGGCCTGGTCACGATGTGCGCCGGCGGCGGAATGGCCCCCGCCATCATCATCGAACGAGTCTGACCACCGGCCCCCACTCCACTCCACCCCACCCCACCGAGTTGCGATGAGAGATGAGCGCAGGGGGTGCTCACAACTCTCATCGCACGCGTGTTGCGATGAGAATCATGCGCAACAGGTGCACTCATCCCTCATCGCACGGGGTTGGCGGACCGTAGAGTGCGGCGGAATGAACGCGTGGACGATCGTTGCCTTGGTCATCGGGCTGGTGTGTCTCGTGGGTGGGGCCGAGTTGCTGGTGAAGGGGGCGGCGTCGATCGCCACTCGACTCGGTGTCGAGCCGGTGATCATCGGTCTCACCGTCGTTGCCTTCGGCACGAGCGCCCCCGAACTCGCCGTCAGCGTCGGTGCCGGCCTCAGCGGCAACAGCGACGTAGCCCTCGGCAATGTCGTCGGGAGCAACATCGTCAACATCCTGCTGATCCTCGGCGCGTCGGCGATCGTCGGCGGGCTCGCGGTGTCGCAGCGGATCGTGCGTATCGACGTACCGCTGCTCGTGGTCGTATCAGTCGTTGCGTTCCTGATGGCGCTCGACAACTCGATCGGACGGCTCGACGGAGTGATCCTCTTCGCGGGGATCATCGCCTACACCGGATGGCTGATCAGGGCGTCTCGTCGCGGTGAGTCTCCGGAAGTCGTGGAGGAGTACGAGAGTGCGATCGACACCGTCGAAGGTGCAAGCATCACGCGTTCGCTCCCGGTGCAAGTGCTCTTCGTCATCGCCGGGCTCGGCGTGTTGGTGCTCGGTTCGCAATTGTTGGTGAACTCGGCCACCGACATCGCCACGCAATTCGGGGTGAGCGAACTGGTCATCGGACTCACAGTCGTGGCAGTCGGTACGTCGCTGCCCGAACTCGCCACGTCGATGCTCGCAGCCATTCGTGGGCAGCGCGACATCGCCGTCGGCAACGTCGTCGGATCGTGCCTGTTCAACCTGATGTGTGTGTTGGGATTGACGGGCATCGTGTCGGCCGATGGAGTGAACGTGACCGACGGATCGCTGCGGCTCGACTTCCCCGTCATGCTCGCGGCCACGATCGTGCTGATCCCGATCTTCTGGAGTGGCTTCGAGATCGCCCGATGGGAGGGATTCGTCCTCGTATTCTTCTACGCGGTCTACGTCGTGTACCTCGTGGCGAGCGCCAACGGCAGCGACACCGCCGATGTGATTCGGCCGGCCGCCCTCATCACCGTGCCGCTCGTCGTGATGACGTTCGTGGTCACCGCCTACCAGAGCATCCGCCGCACGTAACGCTGGTGTCAGACACCACCGTTACGTCGCGCTCAACCCAGCGGGTTTCGTTGCCGATGAAGGCGTATGTCGGCCTCCGATCAGGATGAATCGAACGATGTCGAACCGTTGCGCTCGGGCATCGTTCTGGTCAGCCCGACGGGTGACGTCCGGATCCTGAGGAGCCGTACGTCCGACGACACCGGATGGAACTGTTCCGACGGCGCCGCGATCGACGACCGCACGGCCAACGATGCGTCGTCGTGGAGCGCGTACACCCCTCAGCAGTTGGCCGCGGACCTGCAACTCGCTCGCGAAGTCAGTGAGATCAGCGGCCACCGTGCGCTCAGCGGCGGCATCGCCACGTGGGATGCCTGCTCGGGCCGGCCATGCGTGCTGCCCAAGTTGGCGCGCCTCGTGCGCTGACGCTGCACGCATCTTCGTGAACCGGTCGATCGCGAGCGGTCTCGACCAGCCGATCGACGCGGATGACGAGATCGTCCTGATGCAGGCACTGTCCGGAGGGTGAGCCTGTAACGGTGGTGTCTGACACCAGCGTTACACCGGATTCAACGCGGGTGGTGCGGCCGTGGTTGACTGCGCACATGAGCGATGCAGAGAAGCAGGGCGAGATCGACGTGACCATCGACACCGCGGTCATCGACCTCGACGGTGACGGTGTCGCCGACGCGGTGGTCGAGACCACAACGACGGTGATCGACATCGACGGTGACGGCGTGGCCGACATCGTGCAGGAGACCACGATCACGGCCATCGACGTCGACGGTGACGGCGAGGTCGACATCATCGACGAGACCACGATCACAGCAGTCGATGTCGACGGTGACGGTGAGTTCTCCGAGGATGAGGTCGAGATCGACGAGACGACCGCAGTGCGCGAAGACCTGGCCGACGAAGGCTGAGAGATGGCTGCTGAGATGAGCGACACAGCGCCGCGCCGACTGGAAGTCGATCGGGCCATTGCGGCCGATGCATCCGTGATCTTCGACGTCCTGCGCAGCCCGTCGGGGCACGTCGCGATCGATGCCTCCGGCATGCTGATGTCGGCCGAGGGCGAACCCGCAGGCGCAGTGGCGGATCGATTCGTGGTGCACATGGACCGCGATTCCTTGCGCGACTTCGACATGGGTGAGTACGACGTCGAGGTGGTCATCTCGGCGTTCGAGCGCGACCGTGAGATCGCCTGGACGATCGACGGCGCGTTGGATCCC
>JBGTEH010000076.1:0-10477 GCA_041747915.1 Ilumatobacteraceae bacterium | reverse complement strand
GCCTCGCGCCGGACCTGTCGTGGCCGGCTGTGGCCCGGCGTTACGACCTCCTGGCCGATCGGGTCGCGTCGGTGCGAAGTTCGGCGACATCGTGACCATGCCATCGTTCGGCCACGTGTTGTCGATCAGCGACGACATCGGCATCTTCGAACACGCCGACCACGCCGAACCGCGGCGTGAGCACGGTTACTGCACCGACGACGTCGCCCGCCTGCTGATCGTCGCCGTTCGAGTGCCCACCGAGAGCCGGGCCGTGCAGGATCTCGTGCGAACGTCGTTCCGATTTCTCACCGAGTCTCAGAGCGTGACCGGCCGGACGCGAAACCGACGAGACGCGGGCGGCCGCTGGCGGGGACGTTACGGCGTCGAGGATTGCTGGGGGCGCAGCCTCTGGGCGTTCGGCACTGCGGCTCGTCGAGCCGACGACGAGGGGTTGCGTTCGAGCGCCCTGTCGTATTTCGATCATGGCATCAAGCAACGATCACCGCATCGCCGGGCGATGGCATTCGCGGCCTTGGGCGCCGCCGAGGTGGCTCAGCACGACGCTCGCCACCCAGGCGCCCGGACCCTGCTCGCCGACGCGGTCACCAGCATCGGCGCACCGTCGAGCGACCCTGCATGGCCATGGCCCGAGCCGCGACTGTCGTACGCCAACGCGGCGTTGCCCGAGGTTCTGTTGGCCGCCGGTCAGCTGCTCGATCGCCCCGATGTTCTCGACGACGGGCTGACGTTGCTGCGATGGCTGCTCGACCACGAGACGTTCGATGGTCACCTGTCGCCAACGCCAGTCGGCGGGGCAGGGCCCGAAGACGGCTCTGGACGCTTCGACCAGCAACCGATCGAAGTCGCCGCGCTGGCCGACGCATGTGCCAGAGCGCACGCGATCACGGGCGACGCCGACTGGCGACGAGGCGTCGATCTCGCGATCGACTGGTTCGCAGGACGCAACGATGTCGGTGTGGCGATGTGGGACGTCGCCACGAACGGCTGCTTCGACGGCCTCACCCCAACAGGTCCGAACCTCAACCAGGGCGCCGAGTCGACGCTCGCCCTGATCAGCACCATGCAGTACGCAGCGGGCGCCGCGTCAATGGTCTCGGTCACCTCGGCGGCGACGTCAGCCGGTTGAGCAGTTCGTCGAGGGCCATGGTGGCGACGCTTGCTCCGACGTCGGCGTAGCCGTAGGGGAGCACGAGGTGGCCGGCGTGGATCATGCTGCCGCACGAATACACGACATTGGGCACGTAGCCGTCGCGCTCGTCGTCGTTGGGGCTGAGCAACGGATCGTCCAGGTGACCGATCACCCGACTCGGATCGTCGAGATCGAGCAGGAGCGCCCCGAGCGTGTAGCGCCGGAACGGGCCGACGCCGTGAGTGATCACGAGCCAGCCGGCGTCGGTTTCGAGCGGCGAACCACAGTTGCCGAGTTGAGTCAATTCCCACGGCCGCTCGGGTTCTTGGATCACGGTGGCATCGCTCCACACGCGGACGTCGGTGGACGCCATGATGAAGTTGTTCATGTTGTCGTGTCGGCCCAACGCCACGAACTTGCCGTCGATCAGACGGGGGAAGATCGCCATCCCTTTGTTGTGGGCGGCGCGCCCGCTCAGCGTCGCGACTCGGAAGCTCGTGAAGTCAGCCGTCTCGATCAACTGCGGCAGGATCTGGTGACCGTCGAAGGCGGTGTAGGTGGCGTAGTACCTGATGGCTCCGTCGTCGCCCACGAAGCGGACGAACCGGGCGTCCTCCATTCCGTGGCTCTCGGTGGGACCGCTGGGGAAGAGGACGCGTTCGGAGATGTCCATCGATGCCGGAAACGACGTGCTGTAGTTCGACGAGGCGAGCCAGTGCAGCACTCTCGTCGTTTCGCCGGAGATCGATCGCTCGATGTGGTCGTCCTCGAGAGCCACGATGGCGGCTTCGAGTTCGGCCATGGTGAACTCGTCGGCCAGCTGCACGAGAACTCGACGTTCGACGTCGTTCAACATCGCCATTTCAGCAAGCTTCGTGGCGAAGAACTGCTTGTCGTACGCATGTGGCGTGCGGGCGCCGGTCACGGCAAACTCGCTGGCAGGGTCGAGCACGACGGACGCATCGGCGCGAACGATGCCGGTACGGAACTCGATCGATGACCGGTGGCCTTCGCCAACCGCGCGAAGGCTCATGATGAAGCGAACAGCGCCGGCCTCGACGCCCGTCTGATCGGGCGCGAGAACGATCGAGGGGTTCCCGAGCGCCGCTGCTTCGATCGAATACTCGTGCGTGAAGTACGCACCGATCAGGTGGAGGCGATCCAGCGTCGCGTCGGCGAGGCCGACGTGTTCGAAGCGCGCGGCAATGATGCCAGCATGGCGCTCGAGCACGGCATCGAGCTCGCGGTGACGGCCGACGAAGTCCTTGCGCGCAGCGTTCAGCGTCTCGGTGACGGTCTCCTCCGGCATCGCCATGATCCGCTCGAGCATCAACTCCAGGCGCGACGATCCGTCGGGAAAGATCTCGTCGCCCGGCAGGAACGGTTTGGCGATGACCCGTCGCGCGTCGGGAACGAGACGAACCGACTCATGACGTGTCATCCGGAGTGCGTCCATACAAGCCTCCGTTCGCATCGCTCGAACTCGCTCTCGGGTCGACAGCGACACGCGAACCGTACCGGAGCGCGTGCCGTGCGAGGGGGACACCACGGGCGCGGTACGCTCGAAGCCTTGGGATGAGTCGCCTCGTTTGGGCAGGACGGCCGGTTGCGCTGTCGCCCCGTGCAGGCCCGACGGCTCGACCCGAGCCCGTCGAAGGAGACAATCATCATGGCTGAACGTTCACCTCAGCGTCATTCCGACAAGAAGCAGGGCAAGACGCTCAAGGAAAAGCGCGTCGCCAAGCGCGACAAGAAGCAGGACAAGCGCCCGCTCGCGACCTGACCGGCGGCGCCCGGTACGCCCCGCGCCCACCCGTTTGTGGTGCACTTTCGGTGACCCGGGTCACCGAAGGTGCACCACAAACGGAGAATCGGAGGACGAGGCGCGATGGGACAGCTGGCAGGACGTGTTGCGATTGTCACCGGTGCGGCACAGGGATTGGGCCGCGCCTTCGCGGAGCGTCTGATCGCCGAGGGCTGCACGGTCGTCGTCACCGATCGTGACGAATCGATCGTCGATGTCGCCCCGGCGATCGGAGCACGCGGACACGTCGGTGATGTGGCCGACGCGGCCCACGTTCGCCATGTTGTCGACGCGACGGTCGGCGCACACGGCGCAATCGACATTCTCGTCAACAATGCGGGCGAGGTGATGGCGTCGGGGCCTCGCAACACGTGGGAACGTGCCGAGCCCGACTTCGATCGGATCTTCGGCTCGAACACGAAGGGGGCGTTCCTGTTCGGCCGGGCGGTGGTCCCGCTCATGATCGAGAGCGGTGGCGGGGAGATCGTCAACATCTCGACCGATCACGTCAGGCCGTGCCCCGAGTGTCATCCGCACCACGGCCACGGCGCGATGGACCTGTACAACGCATCGAAGTGGGCGCTGAACGGCCTGACGTTCGACTGGGCGATCTCGCTCGCCCGCCATCACATCCGTGTCAACAACATCTGCATGGGTGCGACCGACACGGCGATGCTGCGGGGTTGGCTCGGCGCCGACCCGGACCCGGACTATCTCGCAACGTGGATGAGCCCGCAACAGGTCGCCCAGGTACTCGTCGACCTCCTCGAGGAGGGCCCCGACGGTCGAACCGGCAACAACATCGGACTCTACGCCGGCCACGAATGCGTTCTCCCCCCACCCGACGCGCTGTAACCGCGACCGCCAACCCCGAAATGTGCGGGAATCTGTGCACTCAGCGCACATTCCAGCGCATTTTTCGGACTTGGGCGGGCGGGAAGGAGTTACAGCGTGACGGGGAGGTGCCAGCAGGTCGACATCTCGCCGAGGCGGAGCGAGCGGATGGTGGGCTCGGCTCCGGGCGCCAGGGCGATGTCGGGATGGGCATCGAGCAGCATCTGCGACGCTTTCACCGCCACGTCGCGCATGAGCGCGTAGTGCGATCGGGGACGATCCTTCGGAGCGGCCGGGTGCACCGACGGCCGACCGAGCCCGAACGCAATACCCGAGGGGAGGCCATCGGCGCGGTACTGACCGCGCGGTTCGCGCTGGCACAGGTCGTCGCGTTCGACCAGGAATGCATCGGGATCGTGAAACACCCGCGGATCGCGATTGGCCGCCGCTGCCGAGCACTGCAGGAGCGCACCCTCGGGAAGCAACCGTCCGAAGCGCTCGACCTCATGACGAGCGAAGCGCGAGGCGCTGTGTACCGGCGGGCTGTGGCGAAGCGTTTCGAGCCAGGCGAACTTCACGAGTCGCCGATCGGCGCGAACAGCGTCGAGTTGATCAGGGCTGGTCAACAGTTGGCACCACATGTTGGCGAGCCCGCCGTGCAGTGTCTCGTGGTCGGCCTCCCAGAGCGTGGCGACGATGTCGGCGGCGTCGATCGGTTCTCCGTCGAGTTCCACACCGGTCGCCGCGCTGATCAGATCGTCGCCGGGGCCAGCTCGGCGAGCGGCGAGAAACGGTTCGAAGTACCCGACGAGTTCAGTTGCCGCGCGCACACCGTCGATCCGGGCCCGCGGGTCCCATCCAGCGCCGCGCTGCATCCGCCAGAACCAAGCAGAGAACTCCCCGAGGTCGTCCGGCGGAAGTTCGAGGACGGCGCCCAACATCTCCAGCGGCAGCCGCGCCGCGAACGCTGTGGCCAGGTCGGGTTCGGCGACGAGGTCGGCGAGTACACGCTCGACGATCTGCTCGAGCTGGGCGTCGGTGCGGCTCGCCACGGCCCACCGCACCGGCAACTCCCCGCCGAGGTCGCAGCCGAAGGTCGGCACACCGGCCACCCAACGCTTCGAGCGCGACTCGTAGTTGGCGTCGTCGGTGAAGATCGAGGTGACGTCGTCGTAGCGCGTGATCCAGAACCGGTTGCCGATCCAGTCGCGGAAGCACGGATGATGCTCGCGCAGGATCGTCAAGAGGCGGTACGGGTCGGTCAGCATCTCGTCGCCGATGAGCTCGCGCGGCGCCAGCAGGTTCGACGACTCGGCGACGCGCTCGCGCTGGTACACCTCGTAGGTGCGGTAGCCGGCCAACGACAACGGATCGTCGTCGGGCTCGCCATATCGGCGGTCGGTGACGTCGGTCATCGGTCAGGGAGGTCGAATCGCAGCCACAGCTGGCGAATCGAACCGAGACCGATCGGGGCGGGCGACACGCCGTCGAGATCCTTCGGCATCCGATCGGAGTCGATGCGCACGTTGGCGAACACCTCGCTGAGCACCTGCGCGCCGATGACCGTTTCCTGCTCGGAGATCCACGCTCCGGGACACAGATGCGGCCCCACCCCGAACGCCATGTGGCTGGTCCGTCCATCCTTGTCGTGCCCCGACCGCAGGATCTTGTCGCTGTAGAGATCAGAGCGGAAGATGTCGAAGCGTTCGGGTTCCGCAAAGATCTCGTCGTCGTGGTTGGCCGACACGTCGACCATGTGCACGAGCGAGCCCGCCGGGATCGTCACGCCGTGCATCTGAATGTCGAAGCTGTTGTGCCGTGGCTGCCCGCCGATCGAGGTGGAGTGCCGGAGCATCTCGTGGAATGCGGGGCCCCAGAGGTCGGGGTTCTCGCAGATGGCTGCGTACTGGTCGGGGTGCTGCAGCAGCAGGTACCAGAGGTTCATGATCGCGCCGCGGGTCGTCTCGCCTCCCCCACCGACGACGAGCGCCACGAACGACGTGATCTCCTCGGTCGACATCACGTCGCCATCGATCTCGGCGTGACACAACTCGGAAATGATGTCCATGCAGATCTGCGCGCCGGCGTCGTCGTACAGGAACGTCGGAGCGATGCGGCGCTCCTCGACGAGCGAGCCGACGTAGTCCTCGAGATCGGCCCGCGCGACGAGGCCGTCGTGGTGGGTGTCGCTGCCGCCGAGGCCCGACATCATCGCGTCGTACCACCACGTGAACTGCTGACGGGCATCTTGCGGGATACCGAGCACCTGGGCAACCACGCTGATCGGAAACTCGTTGGCGAAACAACGGCCGAGTTCGATCAACGCCGTCCCGTCGTCGAACTCGACACCCTTCGGATTGTCGGGTGTCCACCACTGCTCGATCAGTTCGACGGCGAGTTGTCGGAGCGCCGGCAACCGCTTGGTGAGGGCCGCGCCGACCAGGTGGCGGCCGTAGATGTTGCGGCGGCGGCGGTGTTCGATGCCGCTCAGCTCGAGCTGCGTGTTGCCGAGCACGCCCGACGACGATCCCTTCGGGATCGTGTTGAAACCGACCTCGTCCATGTAGCACGCCGCGATGTCGCGGTAGCGGGTGACGTAGTAGCAGTTGTGCAGACGGTCGTGGAAGACCGGGTAGTGGTCACGCAGGATCCGGTAATACGGGTACGGGTTGCGGCGAAACTCACTGCTGTCGAAGATTCGCGGGTCGACCAGCGGCATGCCGTCGTCGGCGTGGCCCATGTCGACCGCCTCGCCGATCGGCATGTGAGCGAACGTGGTGCGCGCACCACCGGTTTCGTCGAGGTCGATCGTGGCTTCGAGAACCGCGGCGAACGGGTTGGTCACGACGATCCTCCACCTGTCGCACGAAACCCGATACGGAGTTCCTTCAGCGCCCGCAGGAAGTAGTTCGGCGCGATCGTGAGATCGGTGTCGGGCAGGAACCACATCTCGTCGATGCGTCGCACCAACGCTTCGAACCCGAAGAGCAACTCGCGTCTGGCGAGCGGCGCACCCATGCAGAAGTGCGTGCCGAAGCCGAACGCGAGGTGCTTCTTGGCGTCGTCGCGATCGAGGTCGAACCGCTCCGCCTCGGCGAAGATGCGGTCGTCGCGGTTGGCCGCCGCATAGCCGATCAGCACGCTCGATCCGGCGGGGATCACGGCACCGTGAAGTTCGACGTCGACAGCCGCCGTTCGTGTCAGTCGCTGCACGGGCGACTCGAGCCGCAGCACCTCCTCCACCAGAACGGGGAGGTACCGATCGGGATCGCTCTTGAGGCGGTCCCACTGGTCGGGGTGTTCGATCAGCAGTCGCACACCCCCCGACAGAGCGTTGGTCGTCGTCTCCGAACCGCCGACGAACGTGTCGGCCATCATCTCGGCGTGCAGTTCCTCGTCGGAGAGGCACCGGCCCCACTCGGGGATCGGTGTGTTGACGAGGTCGGACAGCAGGGTGTCGTCGGGTTCGACGCGCAACCGCTCGAAGATCGGTTGGAAGTAGTGCTGCGCCTCGATTTCCATCTCGGTCGACCACACGACCTGCTCGGGAGTCTGCATCAGCCCGAGGCGTTGCACCCATGCGTCGGTCCACGCCTTGATGCGCCAGATGTCCGCGGGGTCCGCGCCCATCTGCACACCGATCACGATCAGTGGCAGCGGCACGGCGAACTGGCCGACCCACTCGCACGTGCCGTCGGCGATGAACGCGTCGATCAGTTCGTCGGCAAGCTCCGCGATCTTCGGTTCGAGCGCTGCGATGCGTTTGGGGCGGAACGCGTGGTTGAACAGCGCGCGCATCTCGCGATGGTTGGGGTCGTCGCGCCCGGCGAGCGTCGGCGCGGGCACCCAACCCTTCTCCTCGTACAACGCGAGCACGGTGGGCGACATCGTTCGGGCGCGCTTGTTCAGCGCCCTCGAGTTGACGAAGCGCTCGGTGTCGGTGAGCACGGTGCGAACGTCATCGTGACGGGTGATCACGTAGCCCTGCAATCGCTCGTCGAACCACACGGGCGCCTCTTCCCGCAGCGTGCGATAGGCGCCGTAGGGACAGTCGTTGATCGCCGGATCGAAGAAGCTGACGTCGTTGAGCGCGACCTGCTCGTCGAGCATCCCTCCGTGTGCATCCGACATGATCTGTCCCTTCCCCGCTTCGATGTAACGCTGGTGTCAGACACCAGCGTTACACGGTTGTGATCGGATCTCGGCGTCGGAGGTCAGCGGGCGAAGGCTGCGCCGCGGCCGGCGATCAGTGGCAGGTCGAGGAACGTCTTGACGCCAGGCCCCGCCGCCACCACATACGGGATCGCATTGATCGCGTGCGCCGCCGTGGAGCCGAGCACGTCGCGATTCCACGAGTGGCCGAGAGCGAGATGCATGTCGGGTTCACCGGTGATCCTGATCGACCAGTCGCCCTGCGGCCAATCGGGTGCGGCGTCTCGATGCATCCGCCACACCGTCTCCTGGTGGACCAGTGCGCGACCGTCGAGCATCGCCCGCCACTGCCAGCGCTGACCGGCCACGGTGCCCGCGGGCACGGTGCCGGCGGCGGTGGCGAGGTCGTCGGTAGCGACCCACGTGTCCATCTCGGACGTCACCTCGTCGACAGAGGCCTCGATCCCGTCGGCCACCATCTGCACGGCTTCGGTGAAGAGCCCATCGAGCCAGGTGCGATGACGCTGGGCTCGCTTCTCGAACTCGGTGGGCGTCCGGCCGAAGTTCATCATGTCGAACATGATCTCGGGCGAGGGGTAGTGCTGGAAGTTGCTGATCTCCTGCACGAAGATGTTGTCGATTCGCAGCGACAGGCCCGACATGAGCAGCGGAAGCAGGTCACCGAACCAGCCTGGGTTGGCGCCGGTACCGTGGAAGGCGACGCCGCCGGTTTCGCACGCCTGCGCGAGACGGTTCATGACGTCGGTGCCGTACACCTGCGGGTACATGTAGCCGACGGTCGTGATGACGTGCTTGCCGCTCGCAAGTAGGCGACAGAAGTTGTCGAGGTCTGCGTCCGGATCGTCGCCGTGCACCAGCGAGGGCAGCGGCATGTGCAGGACGACGTCGGCATCGACGGCGAGGATCTCGTCGATGTCGTCGGTCGCAGCGATACCGATGTCTCCGATGCCGGCGAGCGACCCGACATCACGCCCGGCCTTGTCAGCGTTGGTGACGAAGAGCCCGACGATCTCCATGTCAGGGCGTGCAACGACCGTTGCGATCGCCGACCGCCCGACGTTTCCGCTCCCCCACTGCACCACGCGGATCCCCATCGGTCGCAGGCTAGATGTGACGCTCGCCGCAGAGGCGAGTCGAGAGTATCGTCACATCCGAATGGGGGGTCGACAATGACAGACCAGTATCACGACGGTCAGCGCGAGTTCCAGGATCGGTTCGACACGCGTCGTCTCGCCGATCGGTTGGCCTCGGTGGCGGGCGACACGTTCGCCGAACCGATCACCGGGTTCATCGAAGCACGCGACATGTTCTTCATCGCGTCCACCGACACCGACGGCTCGCCGGACTGTTCGTACAAGGGCGGCGATCCCGGATTCGTCAGAGTGATCGACGATCACACGCTCGCCTTCCCGGTGTACGACGGCAACGGGATGTTCCGCACGCTCGGCAACGTCTCGGTGAACGGTCAGGTCGGGCTGCTCTTCGTCGACTTCGAGACCGGAACGCGGTTGCGGGTCAACGGCGATGCCGTTGTCGACCTCGACGATCCGCTCATCTCGACGTACCCCGGTGCGATCGGTGTGGTGCGGGTGCGAGCTCGAACGATCTTTCCGAACTGTCGCCGCTACGTCCACGAGTACCGCAAGGTGTCGGCGTCAGAGTTCGTGCCGCACGCCGATGTCGACGCGCCGGTCCCCGACTGGAAACGCGAGCCATGGTTCGACGGAACGCTCGCAGCCGACGACCCTGCCCACGATCCGACGCATCCAAGCGCCCCCGCCATCCCGCAGTTCTGAACGTTGCGCCTCAGGCGACGGATCGAGGAAGTCGGCGCGAGAGCAGCACGCCGACCACGGCCAGCGCGGCCGGGACGAGCAAGGCGTACGCGACGGCGTCGCCGGCCGGCCAGCCGATGTCGTCGCCGAACGCGACGATTGCACCCACCACGCCGGTTCCGAGTGCGACACCGAGGTTGTCCGACAGTTGCAGTGCGGCCGTCGCCCCGCCGACGTTGCTCTCCTCGACGCTGCGCAGCGCGAGTTGCGCGTGTGCGGAGTACGCCAGGCCCATTCCGAATCCAGCGGCGATCGCGCCAAGATAGATCAGCCAGAAGGGGACAGCACCGGGAACCGATGCGATGGCGACCACGATGATGCCCGGACCGAGGATGACGTAGCCGGATCGCACGAACCACGCTTCGCCGAGCCTGCCGATCCATCGCTGCTGGATCCACGTCGCGGCGGTCCAACTCACGGTGGCGACGGTGACGGCGATGCTGGCCGCGAACGTCGACCGTCCGCGACCGTTGGTCAACGCGTACGGCACGAATGCGTCGAGCCCGAAGAACGCGAACGTGAGGAGCCCGCGCGATGCGATCACCGCCGGGAGCCCGGCTGCGCCGTGCAACGTTCCGGGTGGGGTGAGGCGACGCAGCGGGCCGAGACCGACGACCAGGCCCGCGATCATCAACGGCACGAGCAGCCAACGGTCGAGGGTCAGGCCCGCCACGACCAGTGCCGCTCCGGCGGCGACAC
>JBGTEH010000075.1:0-1985 GCA_041747915.1 Ilumatobacteraceae bacterium | reverse complement strand
GTCGACCAACCGGTCACCGGGCAGCGTGAGCGGCTCGATGGGTTCATGAGGGATCACGGTCTCGTGCGCCCGAACGCCTCGGATTGAGTCGGGTTCTCGAAACCTCGGCTGATGACTGGGTGACCTTGCGAGTCGCGTGCGTCAACTCGTCCGTCGATGGACCGCAATCGCGGCGACGTGTTCGTGGTCGGTGCCACAGCAACCGCCGACGACGCGAAGATCAGGCAGCGCCTCACTGAGCCACGCGTATTCGGCCGCCCATTGAACGATGTCACCACGGTCGAGTTCTGTGCACTCGTCGAGTTCTGCATGGCTGAGCGCGCTTGCGTTGGCGCGGATGCCCTTCACCCGTTCGAGCCACGGTTCACCCGTGCGGACGACGGCGGCGAAGTGTGTCGGATGTGAGCAGTTGATCATGTAGTACGCGGGTGATCCCTCGGTGGCCCGGTCGGTCTCGCCGACGGCGTCCGCGAGGGTCTGTCCTGAAGGGAGGCGCCCATCGGTCTCGGTCGTGAACGAGATCGCCGCAGCGATGCCGGCGCGGTCGGCGGCCGTGGCGATACCGATGGCCTCTTCGGCGGTGGTCATGGTGACGGCGGTGATCATGTGTGCGCCGGCGTCGGTGAACGCTCGCACCTGGAGTTCGTGATAGTTGGTTGCCTCGGCGATCGACATCGAGTTGCCGACGACGTAGCCATCTCCCCGCGGGCCGATTGCTCCGTTGAGCACCGTGCGGACGTCGGGGTGCTCTGCCGCGAGGCCCGCTACGAAGCCGACGGCGCGCCGGTTGATGTCTGCGAGTCCTTCGGCGTCGTAGCCGTGGCGGGCACCCCAGTCGAGGCTGGCGCGCCACGTCGGCGTGTCCAGCACGATCCCGGTCGCCGTCTCGGCGGCGAGGTCCAGGTACGGCTCGTAGTAGCGCCGCAGTGCCGCTCGGCCGTCGCCGCTGTCGAGCAGGACATAGGCGGCGAAGTCGGGCAGTTCCACGCCTTGCTGGAACACGATGCTCGTCTCGAGCCCGCCGTCAGTGATGAAGCGGTCGGCGGTGAGCTGTGGGAGCGGGCCCGCTTGGTTCGTTGGTGCCAGCTGAGTGTTGGGGTGTCGCACGTGTTGTCTCCTCGTGATGACCGGCTGCGAAGCAGCGGCGTTGGTTGTCATCGGGGAGGCGTGAGATCAGGTGTCACGTCGTGTGTTCGCACCGTCCAATTGGTCGGCACCTCGGGTTGGTAGCGGCAGTAGATGCCGGTGTTGATGGAGCTCTGCAGATGTGCGCCGAGCCGCGGATGGGCGGCGTCGACCCTCTTGATGGCGCCTCGGATCCGTTGGGTGACGGCGGATCGTGCCCGTTCAGTAGTGCCGACATGGCGCCGAGATCGGCCCGAAAGTCCGAGGGATGTGGTGAGGTGTTCGACGATTGCGTCGAATTCTGCTTGGGCGCGTTCGGCGCGGATGTGGTCGCTGTGCGATTCGGCTTCGTCGATGTCTGCTTGGAGCTCGCGGATCCGGTTCTCGTACTGGCGCCTGGCCTCGGTGTCGATGACCTCGCCCGAGTCGTGCTCCTCGACCGCTGCACCTGCGAGGTCGAGACAACTGATGTCGGCACCGGGGCGACTGAGGAGTTCGGCTAGGTCGCGCATGCCTTTGGTCGACTTGATGTGGGCTGAGGCACCGGCGTAGGTGACGGTCCACATCTCACCGTCGAGGGTGAACGACGCATCCGGCACGGACCCGGTTGGTTCCGGAGGTGCGCTGGCGGAGAGTCCCGCACGCTCGGGGTCGCCGGCCGAGGCGAGGGCGATGAGCATTGCCTCGGTGGCTTCACGGGCGGGGAGCACGCTGCCGCGGGTGGGAGGGAGATCGACGAGGTGCAGCCCCGCCGCAGGCAGAGGGCTCGCGCGCGACAACCACTCGGCTGTCGCGGCCATGTCCTCCCAACCGCTCATGCCCCGACGATGCATCAACGTTGCGACTGGCCCCAACGGATC
>JBGTEH010000074.1:0-5806 GCA_041747915.1 Ilumatobacteraceae bacterium | reverse complement strand
TCAGCGGAGATCCTCCTCGTCGTGTTCGTCGACGGATCGAGCGTTGCGTACCGGATCACCGATGTCCTGGCGGACGCCGACCTGTTCGTCCATCTCGACGTCAGGCTCGGTCGGAACGACGGGCAACGGCTGATCCCACGCTTGACGGCGGACGGCGGACGCTGCTCGGTTTCGGATGTGGCGATCTCGTCGATCAGCGCGCTCACCTTCGCAGCATTCGTGGGAGACCGGTGATGGGAGCGCTCGCAGTGGCACTCGTGGCAGCTCCATTGACGGAGTGCGGTGTGGGTGAACCACGCGACTGGGTACATCCCTGGCATCATGACCCGATCGTTGTTCGAGGATCAGACCCCGTGGTGTTGATGGAGCGCGTTCAGCGTGGTGACGACGCGGCCTTTGCCGATCTCTACGACGTGCTCGCCGCGCCAGTTTTCGGTGCTGTGCACCGTGTGCTGCGCGACCCAGCGATGTCCGAGGAGGTCACCCAGGAGGTGTTCGTCGAGCTCTGGCGGACCGCTTCCCGATACGACCCGACCCGGGCGAGCGTGTCGACATGGGCGGTGACGATCGCACGGCGCCGGGCCGTGGATCGCGTCCGCAAGGAGCAGTCGCAACGAGATCGAATCGAGCGGGCCGGGCTGCAACGCGGCGACCAAGCACCCACCACCGACGACGTTGTTCTTGCCTCACTCGACGCCGAACGCGTCGAGCGAGCATTGGCCGAACTCCCCGACGACCAGCGACAGGTGATCGAAATGGCATTCATCGACGGAGACAGCCACGCCGTGATCGCGCAACGACTCGACCTCCCCCTCGGCACTGTCAAGGGCCGGGTTCGCGGTGGGCTGAAACGGCTCAGCGGCCGACTGGGGGCATTCCCGTGACCACCGAACGTATCGACGAACTGATCGCGCTTGCGGCGCTCGGTGAGCTGACCGATGCCGAGGAACGCGAGTTGGACGCGGCCGCTGACTCCGATCTGCAGGTGGCCGAAGAACTGGCCCAGGCACTCGCGACCGCCGCCACGCTCCAGAGTTCCGCACGTATGGAGCCATCGCCGGCCCTGCGCGACAGCGTGCTCGCCTCCATTCGACAAACTCCACAGGACGGTGTCGCGGCCGTGGACGCCCCCTCCCAGCCACTGGCCCCAGCTCCGGTGCAACTCGACGTCGAGCGTCGCCGTCGCCGCTTCAGCCCGATGATCGCCGCAGTCGCTGCGGCGGCCGTGTTGTTGATCGGTGGCGTCGTGCTCGTCGCCAACGATGCGTCGGCGCCCGACGGTGTCGCCGCAGTCGTCGACGCGACCGACGCCGAGCAACGCACGCTCGATGGATCATTGGGCGGCACCTTGAGCGTGGTGTACTCCGATTCGGAGGGCGCGCTCGTCGTCGACGGTGATGATCTGCCGATTCTCGAATCGACGCGGACGTACCAGCTCTGGCTGGTCGACGATGGGGGAGCGGTGTCGGTGGGCGTCTTCCGTCCCGATGCCGACGGCGGCGTGTCCAAGCGCTTCAACGGCATCGATCCGACCGGATTCGTGCTCGGGGTCACCGAGGAACCCGACGGTGGCAGCGAGTCGCCCAGCCTTCCGATTCTGGCGTCAGCCTGATCCGGCAGGCCGGGCGCATCGCGGTCGGCACCGCCAGATCGACGTGTGAGGGCCGCGCCCGCGGCGCTATCGTCTGGGGTCGCAATCCGGGATAGCTCAGTTGGCAGAGCAGGGCACTGTTAATGCTCTTGTCGCAGGTTCGAGCCCTGCTCCCGGAGCCGCTCACGATGGACCCTCGATGATGTCGAGGGTCCATTGTTGCGTCTGGCGGGATCTTCGCTTCGTGATCACGCACGCACCGGCGACCAAGATGAAACCGATCAGGCGCGATCCGACAGGGATGGCGACGGCAGAGGAGGTTTCAGATGACCATGTCGCTGGACGGAGTGGTGGCTGTGGTGACCGGTGCGGCACGCGGGATGGGTGCCCAACACGTACGGGGTCTTGCCGCCGCTGGAGCCAGGGTGGTGGCAACCGACGTGCTCGCCGATCTCGGCGAGGCGCTCGCTGACGAACTCGGCGATTCGGTGGTGTTTCGCCATCTCGACGTGACGAGCGAGGCCGAATGGAATGACGTGGTGGCGTCGACCGAGGCCGAATGGGGCCCGGTCGGTGTGCTGGTGAACAACGCGGGAATCGTGCAGTTCGGTTCGATCGAGAATCTCACGCTCGACGGTTGGCAGCGCACGATCGACATCAACCTGACGGGGGTGTGGCTGGGTTTGCACACCGTGGTGCCGTCGATGAAGCGCGCGGGCGGGGGAGCGATCGTGAACATCTCGTCGACGGCGGGTCTCCAGGGTTACGCGAATCTGGGTGCGTACGTTGCGAGCAAATGGGGAGTCCGTGGGTTGACCAAGACCGCCGCGATCGAGCTCGGCGCGTTCGATATCCGCGTCAACTCGATTCACCCTGGCCCGATCCGCACGGCGATGCTCGAGGGTCTGTCCGACGAGATCGCAGCGAGCCAGCCGATCGCCCGAGTCGGCGAGCCGGAGGAGGTGACGGCGATGCTGATGTTCATCCTGCAGGAGGCGACCTACTCGACGGGTCACGAGTTCATCATCGACGGCGGCACCACGGTCGGATCGTCGTCGGCCAGCCTGCCGGACGAGTAGCCGTCACCGTCGAGCGGTGCTGCCTGGCGTAGCTTGGGGTAGTCGCGGGGCGGTAGCTCAGTTGGTCAGAGCAGCGGACTCATAATCCGTGGGTCGTGGGTTCGAGCCCCACCCGCCCCACCATCATCTAGCTGGAATGATGAGGATTCTTGGGTCGCTCCCGAGGGTTCTCATCCAAGAAATCCAAGACAAATCCACGAAATCGGCGTACGTTAGTTCCCGCGTCGAACCTGCGAACGGCACCGGGGATGCGCGAACGAACGCCTGATGTCTGGGAGATCGTGGTGCAGGCCGGGCGTGATCCGATGACCGGCAAACACCGTCAGATCAGCCGTACGTTCCGCGGCTCGCTGCGCGAGGCGAAGAAGGCGCGTGCCAGCTGATCGTCGAGGTGGGCAAGGGCCGCCACACCGGTTGGCGGGCGACGCTCGACGATCTGTTCGGCGAGTGGATCATCGAGCTGTGCCGCAAGGGCCGGTCGCCGAACACGATCGACGGCTACGAGCAGGTGTACCGACGCAACATCCAGCCGACCCTCGGTGGCAAGCAGGTGACGAAGCTCACCGTCAAGATGCTCACCGACCTGTACGGCGCGCATCAGGATCGAGGGCTGGCACCGCGCACCGTGTACCAGATCCACGCCTGCCTCTCCTCGATGTTGACCCAGGCGTGTCGGTGGGGCTGGCGCGAGTGGAACCCCGCACAGTGGGCCGAGCCGCCGTCGATCCCGAACAAGGAACCCACCGTGCCGACGCCGGAAGAGGTGCTGGCGCTGATCGCCGAAGCCGAGCGCGGCAAGCGACCGGAGATGGCGAGGGCGATTCTCGTCGCTGCGACCACGAGTATCCGGCGCGCGGAGTTGTGCGGTCTGCGATCGGACCGTGACGTCGATCTCGAGCAGCGGGTGATGAAGGTGTCGGCATCGGTCACGAAGCTGGCGGAACGACCGATCGAGGAGATCCCGAGCTTCAACCCGAACGCCCGCCAGATCTCCGACACCGTCTGCTGGGAGATGCCGTGGCGTTCGGCCATCGAACGCGTCGACCAATGCGTCGCGTCTTTCGGGATCGACTCGAGCGTGTCGATCACGATCTGCTCGACGACGTCATCGCCGATCGTGCGCGCGGCGCCGGGGCGGGGCTCATCGATCAAGCCGTCGAGACGATGCTCGCCGAACCGTTTGCGCCACTTCGACACTGTGGCCGGGTTTGCAGCCCACCTTGGCAGCGATCTCGGCACCGGTCAGCGTCCGGTCTTCGCACAGCAAGATGATCTTGCAACGCATCGCCAAGTTCTGGGCGCTGGGTGCCACCTAAGGCCGGATCAACTCGGGTGAATTTCGCCGCGCCAGTTGGGTCGGTTTGCTGGTGCAACAGCTGCTCACGATCGTCGACCAATTGCAGTCAACCGGCGCCGCGTCGCGCGCGAGCGGAGTACGATCGGCCGGGTGGACGACGTCGACGTTGCTCTGCGCAACGTCACCTACCAGCTGTTCGTGGAGTCTGGCGATGCCCCCACTGCGGTCGAGGTCGGTGCAGCGTTCGGCGCGACCGTCGATGAAGTGTTCCACGGTTGGGCGCGGCTCCACGACGCGCACGCACTGGTCCTGCAGACCGGTGGTCATGAGATTCGAATGGCCAACCCGTTCTCCGCGGTGCCAACCGCGTATCGCGTGAAGGCGAACGGACGATGGTGGTACGCCAACTGCGCCTGGGATGCGTTCGGGGTGTGCGCTGCGCTCCACGCCGACGGCACCATCGAAACGTCGTGCGCCGATTGCGGCGACCCGATCACCGTTGCCGTCCATGACGAGCGGCCGACCGACGCCGCGTTGCTGTTCCATTGCCTCGTGCCGGCGAGCCAATGGTGGGACGACATCGTCTTTACTTGAGCGACGATGAACCTCTTCCGGTCGGAAGAGCACATCACCCGCTGGCTCGCCGGCCGAGCACCGGGAGTCACGACCAACGTGACCAAACTGTGCGAACTCGCCCACGCATGGTGGGGCGACCGCGTCGCATCGGACTGGCAGCCACACACCCTCGAGCAGAACCAGGCGATCCTGACCGACCTCGGACTGACCGGCTCGTTCTGGCGGTTCGCCTGATCACCCACGGACCGGCAGATGCGCGCACGTCGAGACGCGTGAGTGTGTGCGTTGTGGGCGGACCGTCCGATCCCGGTCACGTCGTGCAAGTCACCGGAGGAATCAGGATTCGTCGATTCCCGGCAGCGTCATGTCGGCGAGTTCGGCCATCTGAGCGAGCCCGCGCTCGGCAACAGCGCTCCGTCGTGCGGTAGCGGCTTGAACCGTGGGGTCGTCGCGGTCCGAAGGACGAATGCGAGCAGGGTTCAGGGCGCATCGATTGGCCCACGCGGCGATGTCCGGTTCGGCGCTGTAGGTGCGCGCCGCGACGGTTCCACGCACCTGCATCTGCGCCCAGGTGGCCGGGCTGTCGGGGAGGGTGTTGGGCGGACACAATCGGTTGCGTTCTCGATCATCGTCGCGAGTCGCTTCGACATAGCCGGTCAGCGCCGCGTTGAAGCACGGGAAGCCGGCGCGGATGGTTTGGAGTGGGATCCCGTCGGGTTCCCAGAGGGGAATCGCAGGCGGGAACTGCAGCCCGGACGCGGCGCAGCGCATGATCAGCGAGCCCGGTGTCAGTGGTATCACACCGTTGTCGAGGGCGATCTCGTGGCGAGTTACGTGCTTGATGTGCCCGAGGCGAACGACCTGCGTTCCCTGAGCGACACCGCCTCGCCGGACTTCCACCTGTCCGTGGACGATGCCGCGCCACGCTTCGCGGCGCGTCCGGTTGGCGTCCGTCATCTGAGACGGCTGACCTCAGCGATTATCGGGTGCTCGATATGACCGAAGTCGGGCGGGTGGTTCACGCCGTCCAGCGGATTACTGAGTGGTGTTGTGTGGCGCCGGCATGTTCGTCGAGCGTGCACCGGTGTCGGCACGGGCAGCGACCACCCTGAGCGAGCTGACGGGTCGGCGCACAGGATCAGGCGGTGGTCGTTCGAAGGTGTTCAGATCGTCGCACCTGGACAGGGTGTCCTTGGCAATGGTTCCGGAGCCTCTACCGGTCAGATTCTGGCCGTGTTACGGTTTCGTGGGGACGAATCAGCC
>JBGTEH010000073.1:0-6914 GCA_041747915.1 Ilumatobacteraceae bacterium | reverse complement strand
ATGGCGATGATTGCGCGTGTGGCCGCCCATGACGTGCTCGGCCACCTTGCGACCCTGCATCGATGCCACCGACGACAGCGGAAGCTTGCCGCTGATGTCGCCCGCCGCATAGATGTGGGCGACGTTGCTGACGCAGTGCTGATTGATGTCGACGTATCCCCAGTCGTTGACCGCCACACCAGCCGCGTCGAGGCCGAGGTCCTCGGTGTTCGGGATCGAGCCGATGGCGAGCACGGCGTGCGTCGATGTCACCGATCGACCGTCGTCGCAGTTCACGACGACTCCGTCGTCGGTCCGCTCCATCGACACCGCCCGCGCGCCCATGAGCAGCCTCACTCCGCGGCGCATGAACTCTTCTTCGAGCACCGCGGCGACCTCGGGGTCCTTGCCGGGAAGCACCTGCTGACGGCTCACGACCAGCGTCACCTTGGCGCCGAACGACGAGAACATGTGCACGAACTCCACGCCGGTGACGCCGGAGCCGACCACCGTGATGCTCTCCGGGAAGATCCGGGGCGGGTAGCAGTCACGCGTGGTGAGGATGCGGTGGCCGTCGGGTTCGCACCAGTCGGGAATGCGCGGACGTGACCCGGTCGACACGAGCGCAGCGTCGAACTCGATGGTCTCCAGGCCGTCGGGGCCGTCGACCGCCACGGAGTTCGGGCTCGTGAAGCGGCCGCTCCCGCGCACCATTCGCACGCCTTGGCTCTCCAGGAGCCGGGTCGTGTTGTCGCGCATCGTGTCCTTCACCCACTCGATTCGACGGGTGAGGGTGTCGACGTCGACGTTGGTGTCGACGTCGGCGAGGCCCATGCCCCCGATGGCGCGTGTGCGACTGATCGCACGACCGGTGGCGATCATCGACTTCGAGGGGATGCAATCCCAGAGGTGAGCGGCCCCGCCGACGACGTCACGTTCGATCATCGTGACCTCTGCGCCGAGTCGAGCAGCAGTGGTGGCCGCGATGTTGCCGGCGGGCCCACCGCCGAGGATCACGAACCGGGTGCTCATCAACCGTCACCGTCGATCATGCCGTCGCTGGCGAAGAACGTGTCGATGCCGGACTCGGACTCGGTCAGCGCCGATGCGCCCGCGTTGGGGCAGTAGCGCGACGGATACGACAGCAGATCGCGACGCTGACCGACGTACTCGAAGTGCATGCCATCGGGCGTCAGGAAGTTGCCGCCCCATGCGAAGCCGTACTTGCGGAAGATCTGCACGGTGGTACACCCACCCGGGCGCGTCGCGAAGTTGGGCGGCGCGCAGCCCTGACACGAACCCTGGGTGTTGGTGTCGAGCGCCATGCCCCACGAGTGCCGCGACAGGAAGCCGAGCGCGCTGTCCGGGGTCAGGCGGTTGAATCGGGCGAGGTGGCACCCTCCAGCGGTGTTGGCGTCACCGACGTCGATCGTGCCGCCGAGACCCGCCGCGGCGACCTCGGCGAGTGCCGAACGCAAGGCAGGATCGATGACGTCGTGGCAGCGGGCGCTGATCGGAATCGAGCCGTTGAGCAGCACGCGCCCACCCGGAAGGCTGGCCGCCACCCACTCGGGGTTCTGGCTGACCGAACCGTTGGCGTTGACGCGATAGGTGAACTCACCGAGGAGTTGTTTGGTGCGCGCCATGCCGATCGTGTCGTCGGGATCCGGCGGGTCCCAGCTCCGGCGGATGCGAATCGCCGTCGACACCAGTCCGTTGCCTGCGAGGGCAGCGTCCATCGCCTCGCGCGACGTGGGATTCCACAGCAACGCTCGGCTCAGGTTGACGATGCCCACACGATCCGCGCCCTGCGGCGACATCAGGAGTTCGGTGCCACCGATGCGCTCGTCGGGCAGAACCGCGGCAATCCGGTAGCTGACGACGTTGCCGCCGCTGGCGATCAGTTGGACGATGTCACCGCCTTGGGCTCCGCGTAGGCCGGCGGTGGTGGACCCCATCACCACCGTGTCCGCCTCGAGCAGCGCAGAGACGTCGCGGCCCATCGTGCCACCGACCGCCTCCGCCGGCAGCACCGTGGTTCCCATGGGGAACGAGAAGCCCGCTGCGGGAAGTTGGACCGGTGTGCTCCCCCGGTACACGCCGACCATGCCGACACTGGCCGATCGACCGAATGCGACCGTGGCGCCGGACTGGCGGGCTGCGGCCACCGCTGCGTTCGCCACGTCCGAGCGGAGTGGACCGGAGTTGAACACGTTCACGACATCGGTGGCCACCGACGCAAGGCGCTCGGCCGGCACCACGGATGTGGCAGGCCCGTCGATCGAACCGTCGATCGCCACGGCGACGAGCGGAACTCCCACCGCCAGGGCGAGAACAACAGCGAACCTGGGGAAGCGACGCACGACGCAGCACTGTACGGTCTGTCGCGGCGAGGCGGACGCCAGGGCAATCCGAGCGCGCACATCGCGGCGGGTTTCGATACCGTCGGAGCACCGTGAGTTCCGAGATGACGACCACCAGCGCGCCGATCGACGACGGCGAACCGATCTCATCCGACACCGGCGTACATGTCGGGAGCGGGCTCGCAGCCGAGAAGGCCCGCCGGCTGGCGCAACTCGACGAGATGCGCACGTCGGGTGCGAATCCGTACCCGTATCGATTCGATCGCACACACACCACCGCCGACGTTCGAGGGAACTGGGGCGATCTGGATCCGGGAGTGGAGACCGACGACGACGTCGCCGTGGCGGGCCGTGTGATGCTGCTGCGTGACTCGGGCAAGCTGATCTTCGCCACCCTGCGCGACCGATCGGGCGACATCCAACTGTTCGTGTCGAAGGCCGTGGTCGGCGACGACGCGTTCGCTGCGATCAAACAACTCGATCTCGGCGACTGGGTCGGGGTGCATGGATCGGTGATGACCACGCGCAAGGGAGAACTGTCGGTGAAGTGCCACCGGCTCGAGTTGCTGGCGAAGGCGGTTCGTCCGCTGCCCGACAAGTGGCACGGGCTCAGCGATGTCGACACGAGGTTCCGTCAGCGATACGCCGACCTGATCGTCAACGCGCAGGCTCAGCGCACGTTCGAGATCCGCCACGAGATCATCTCCAGCTTCCGTCGCACGCTCCGCGAACGTGGTTTCGTCGAGGTCGAGACCCCGGTTCTGCATGCCGAGGCCGGGGGCGCCCACGCGCGTCCGTTCACGACGCATCACAACACGCTCGACATGCAGCTCTACTTGCGGATCGCTCTCGAGTTGCACCTCAAGCGGCTGATCGTCGGAGGCATGGAGCGGGTGTTCGAGATCGGACGGATCTTCCGCAACGAGGGAATCTCCACCCGCCACAATCCCGAGTTCACCATGATGGAGCTGTACCAGGCACTGGGCGACTGGAACGACGTGATGGAGATCAGCGAGGCGCTGATCACGCAGGCCGCTCGCGATGCGATCGGGACCACGGTGATCGAGATTCGCGGAGAGCAGGTCGATCTCGCCGAACCGTGGCCGAGGATCCGCATGGTCGACGCCGTCTCCGACAAGGTCGGACGAACCGTTCACCCGAGCCAACCGATCGACGATCTGCGCGCGTTGGCCGACGAGCACGGCATCCGCTGGGAGCCACGGTGGGGAGGCGGCAAGCTCGTGGAGGAGCTGTTCGAGACGCTGTGCGAGGCCGACATCGTCCGCCCGACCTTCGTGACCGGTCATCCCAAAGAGATCTCGCCGCTGGCCCGTGCGGACCGCGAGGACCCGTGGTTGACCGAGCGCTTCGAGATCTTCGTCGACTCACGGGAGTTGGGCAACGGCTACTCCGAGCTCAACGACCCCGTCGAACAGCGCCTGCGCTTCGAGGACGAGCAGGATGCGCGCGACGCAGGCGATCAGGAGGCCGGGGCGGTCGACGAGGACTACATCCGAGCGCTCGAGTACGGCATGCCCCCGACCGGCGGGCTGGGCATCGGGATGGATCGGGTCGCCATGCTCATCGCAGGGGTCGACTCGATCAAGGAAGTCATCCTGTTTCCCACCCTTCGACCCGAAGTCATGTAACGCTGGTGTCAGACACCACCGGTACATGAACGAAAACTCGAACGATCCGGAGGAGTCGAGATGACACGTATGGCATGGGGCGCTGGCCTCGCAACGATCGCCTCTGACGGTTCGGTGCTCGACACCTGGTACCGCTGGCTCGGATGGGGGGAGTTCGGCGACGACGACTGCCCGACCGACGAGATCGAGTCGCAGCTCGGCTTGCGCGATCGTGTCGACGACGTCCGCGGCGTGACGATCCGACCGGTGCGACTGACGATCGATGTCGACGAGGCACCCCAGTCGGCATCGGACGGCTACCTCCGGCTCCACCTCCTGTCGCACCGGCTCGCCGCTCCGCGAACACTCGAGATCGACGGCATCTTCGGCGTGTTGAACAACGTGGCGTGGACCAACCTGGGCCCCGTCGCAGTCGGTGACATCGACGACGTGCGGTTGCGCATCAAGTTGACCGGCGCGGTCTTGATGGTTCACAGCGTCGACAAGTTCCCCCGGATGACCGATTACGTGGTCCCGAGTGGCGTGCGGATCGCCGACGCCGACCGCGTGCGTCTCGGCGCTCACCTCGCGCAAGGAACCACGGTGATGCACGAGGGGTTCTGCAACTTCAACGCCGGCACGCTGGGCGTGTCGATGGTGGAGGGGCGGATCACCGCCGGTGTCGTCGTCGGCGACGGCAGCGACATCGGCGGCGGATCGTCGATCTTGGGGACCCTGTCGGGCGGCGGCAAGGAACAGGTCACCATCGGCGAGCGCTGCCTGCTCGGAGCGAACGCGGGCATCGGGATCAGCCTCGGCGATGACTGTGTGGTCGAAGCCGGCCTGTACGTGACGGCCGGTACGCCGGTACTCACCCCGGACGGGGTCGTGAAGGCGCGGGAACTGTCCGGGCGCGACAACCTGATGTTCATCCGCGACGGCCAGACCGGGAAGGTGATCGCCCGCGTCCGATCCGGCTCGTGGGGATCGCTCAACGACACCCTCCACACGGCCCAGTGAGTGTGACGCCGGGGGGCTGACCCCTGGCGTGACACCAGGGGTCCGACGTGCGGCGTCACGGTTGTAGTCTCGGCGGATGGCGAAGGCCGACGAGTTCGGAGAGCCGGTCGAACTCGACGCCGGAGCGAGGTCGGTCACGATCACCAATCCCGACAAGGTGATGTTCCCGTCGGTCGGGCCGGACAAGCAAGAGCGCACCAAGCTCGATCTTGCGAGGTACTACCTCGCCGTCGGCGATGCGTTGATGCTCACCGTTCGCGACCGACCGGTGCTGCTCGAGCGCTACCCCAACGGCGTGCGTGAGAAGTCGTTCTTCCAGAAACGCATCCCCGACTCGGCCCCCGACTGGCTGACGACCACCACGGTCGAGACGATCAACGGCACGCCCTCTCGGGCCCTCGTGATCGCCGATCTCGCGCACGTGCTGTGGGCGGTGAACATGGGCGTCCTCGGACTGCACGTCTGGCCGTTTCGGGCGTCGAACCCCGACGACGCCGACGAGATGCGCATCGACCTCGACCCGTCACCGGGAGTCACCTTCGACATGGTCCGCGAGGCGGCCGGACATGTCCGCGATCTCCTCGCCGAGCACGGAATGGTCGGATTCCCGAAGACGACGGGCAGCAAGGGGATCCACGTGTACGTGCGCGTCGAGCCCGGATGGGATTCGTTTGGAGTGCGCGGGGCTGTCGTCGCACTGGGTCGCGAGCTGGCACGACGACACCCGGACCTGCTCACGGACAAGTGGTGGAAGGAGGAGCGCGGCACTCGCGTATTCGTCGACTTCAACCAGAACGCTCCCCACAAGAACATGTTCGGAGCGTGGGGCGCACGACCGCGAGTCGGCGCGCAGGTGTCGACACCGTTCGGTTGGGACGAACTGGACACCATCGACCCTGACGCGATGACGATCGACAACGTGCCCGAACGGCTGGCCGAGCGCGGTGACCCCTGGGAGTTGATGGACGACGCGATGTGCTCGATCACCCCCCTGGTCGAGCGGTTCGCAGCGGACCTCGCCGACGGTGTTCCCGATGCGCCCTGGCCGCCGGTCTACCCGAAGATGCCCAACGAGGCGCCGCGGGTACAGCCGAGTCGGGCCCGTCAGCCGACCGACGTCATCGACTCCGATGTCGCCGAGTAGGAATCGACTCGGCGACTCGGGCGGATCGGCCAACGACGATCAGCCCCGTCAGGACCGCTGCGACACCGACCCATCCGAGCGCTGACATCGTCTCGTCGAGCACGAGCAGGGCGAGCAACGTCGCCGTCAAGGGCTCGGCCAGCACCAGCGTGACCGTGGTCGCCGACGTCAGGCGTTTCAACCCGTAGCCGTACAGGAGGTACGCGGCTCCCGTCGCCGCCACGCCGAGGTGGAGCCCCATCCAGGCTCCGCTCGACGTCGTCACCCATCCGAACGGCTCGCGGACTGCACACAACGCGACGATGAGCGCCCCAACGCTGAAGGGACCGGCGAGGGCCACCGTCGAGGGGACACCGGCGCTCATCGACTCCTTGGCGGTCACCGAATAGAGCGCATACCCCGCTCCCGCCATCACGGCCAGGACGAGTCCGATACCGTCCCAGCTGTTCGCCTGCGAGTTGTCGACCGTCGTGCCCGCCGCAACGAGGGCGCCACCCATGACGGTGACGAGAGTCCCGACGAACCACGCGCGGCTGGGCCGCACCGAACGCCACACCCACTCCAGCGCGCCGGCGCAGAACGGGCCAGCGCCGATCGCCACGACCGTGCCGACCGCGACACCGGTGCGATCGACGGCCACGAGGAACGCCGGTGTGTAGAGCGCCACCCCGATCCCGCCGGTGAGCATCAGCCGCCAGTTCGCCCGCACCGCCGCCCCGACGCCGGCCATCGACGGGCCGGCGATCACGATGGCGAGCCAGAGCACGAGCGTTCCCACCA
>JBGTEH010000072.1:0-5130 GCA_041747915.1 Ilumatobacteraceae bacterium | reverse complement strand
GGATCGAGACATCAACAGGCTCGACGGCCACACGATCGTGTGTGGTTGGGGACGCGTCGGTCGCGCCGTCGCCGAGGACCTCGCCGAGGCCGGCCACGATGTGGTGGTCGTCGATCTCGACGGGTCGCGCCTCGCCAACGTTTCCTTTCCCACCGTGGTCGGCGACGCCACCCTCGACAGCACGCTGCGCCGTGCGGGCCTCGAGCACGCCGGCGCTCTGATCGCCGCGCTCGAGGGCGACGCCGAGAACCTGTTCGTGACGCTGTCGGCACGAGCCATCAGACCTGAGCTGTTCATCGTCGCCAGGGCGCGCCAGGAGGAGAGCGTGCCGAAGCTGGCCAACGCGGGTGCCGATCGTGTCGTCAACCCTCAGGAACTCGGCGCCGCGCGCATGGCCTCGTTCGTCGCCCGACCCCACGTCGCCGAGTTCGTCGATGTCGTGATGCACGAGCGATCGCTCGAATTCAGGATGCAGGAGTTCGACGTGCCGGAACGCTCGTCGCTCGCGGGAAAGACGCTGCGCGACGCAGACCTGCGCAAACAGACAGGCGCGCTCATCCTCGCCATGCGGCGCGTCGACGGGACGTTCACCACGAATCCCGACTCCGACATGGTCATCGAGCCGCACCAGATACTCATCGCGGTCGGAACCGACGACGACATCGCCCGCCTCGAGCAGCTCATTGCGCTGTGAGCCACGTCCTGCTCGATCTCGACGGCACCCTGTCGGACTCGTCGCTCGGCATCGGTCGCTCGTTGCGACACGCGTTCGTGGCCTGCGGGTACCAGCCGCCGACCACCGACGAAGTTCGCTCGGTGATCGGGCCGCCGTTCGAATTGGGACTGCCGACACTCGGCATCGCGCGCGATGACCTCGAACGAGTCATCGAGGCGTACCGGCAACGCTATGAAGACGTCGGCTTGTTCGAGAACTCGGTGTACCCCGGCATCGTGGAGATGCTCGACGAACTCCGATCGGCCGGTCACACACTGTCGCTCGCCACCGCCAAGCCGCAGGTGACGGCGATGCGCATCATCGAGCACTTCGGATTCACCGACCACTTCGCGATCCAGGTCGGAGCGACGCTGGAGATCGGCTCGTCGAGGCGCACGAAGGCCGACGTGATCGCCCACGCATTGACCGAGTTGGGCATCGCCCCGAGCAGCAGCGAGCGGGCGGGTGTGATCATGGTCGGCGACCGGGACCACGTCGTGCAAGGCGCGCTGCTCAATGGCATCGACTGCGTCGGCGTGACGTGGGGTTTCGGATCGGTCGAGGAACTCACCGACGCAGGAGCGATCGCGATCGTCGACGACCCCGCCCGAGTTGCCGTCGCCGTGGCGGCCACGTACCGTTCCAGCCGAGCATGAGCACGACCGCCGACCGCCCTCCACCGACGCCGACAGCAACCACGCCGACCACGAACGGACCGTCGGCATGCCCGATCGACGTGACGAGCGCTGGCCGAGCGGCGGTGTCGACGAGCGCGCCGGATCGATTCATGCGCAGACTCCTACGCCTGCCGGAAGGTCAAACGGCAACGGCCGCCGAGGCACGCACCGCCTTCCAGACGTCGATGTTCATCAGCGCTGGTCGGTGCCTGCTCATGTACATCGTGTTTCCGTTCGTGCTTCCGGCAGTGGGGATCGCTCGCGGCGTCGGACCGTTCATCGGCGTGGTCATCGGAGTACTTGCGATCTTCTCGATCATCTACAGCATCCGTCGCTTCTGGCGCGCGAATCACTCGAAGCGGTGGCACTACACGGTCTTCGGGCTCACCATCATCGGCTTTCTGATCTTCCTCGCGGTGCGCGACATCGCGGCGATCGCCTGAACCAACATCGTGAAGTCGGCGACCGGTCTCGGTTGCGCCGGACACCGCTGGATGGTGCATGATGGGCGTCCGGATCCCTCCGCGGTGGGGGCGTCCGTCAGACACGAACGACATGGGGGCATCAGTGGAGATCACGGTCACGGTCAATGGAACATCGCAGACTCACGACGTGGAGCCGCGACTTCTCCTCGTGCAGTACATCCGTGAGGTCGTCGGCCTCACCGGCACCAACATCGGCTGCGACACGTCGTCGTGCGGTGCGTGTTCACTGCATCTCGACGGCGAAGCGGTCAAGAGCTGCACGGTGCTCGCCGTCCAGGCCGACGGTTGCGAGATCCGCACGATCGAAGGCATGGCGAGCGCCGACGGAACGCTGCACCCGATGCAGCAGGCGTTCATGGAGAACCACGGCCTGCAGTGCGGGTATTGCACACCCGGAATGGTGATGGCAGCCAGCAGCCTGCTCGAGGAGAACCCGAACCCGACCGAGGAAGAAGTTCGCCTCGGCCTCGAAGGCAACCTGTGCCGGTGCACCGGCTACCACAACATCGTCAAGTCGGTGCTCGCCGCTGCGTCGGCGAGCGCCTGAGCTCACCCGAAAACGTCACTGTGGTCCGCCACGGCGTGACGACCGACTGGATGGGGGTCCAGCAATGACCATCACCGAGGAACCGACCACCACCGGTGTCATCGGGCAGCGGCTCCTGCGCAAAGAGGACCCGGTGCTACTCACCGGCGAGGCCGTGTTCACCAACGACATGAAAGTGCCGGGTGCGCTCAACATGGCGGTGCTGCGCAGCCCGTATGCGAGCGCCCGGATCGTGTCGATCGACACGTCGGCCGCCGCGGCGATGCCCGGAGTTCGCGCCGTGTTCACCGGTGCGGATCTCGCCGAACACTGGGTGGCGCCGATGCCGTGCGCATGGGCGGTCACCGAGGACATGAAATCCCCGGCCCACCACCCGATCGCGATCGAAGGCGTCCACCACGTCGGCGACGGTGTTGCCGTGGTGCTCGCCGACAGCGACTCGATCGCCCACGATGCGATCGAGGCGATCGACGTGCAGTACGACGCTGGCGAAGCAGTGGTCGACCTCGAAGACGCGTTGTCGGACCGCGTGATCGTTCACCCCGACCTCGGCACGAATTCGTCCTACACGTGGAACCTCCTGGTCGAGGAGACCGACGGTGCGGTGCAGCAGGCGTTCGACGATGCCGCCCACACGGTCACCGAACGCTACGTGCAGCAACGCCTCATCCCGATGGCGATGGAGCCGCGCGCCATCGTCGCGGTGCCGCAGCCGTTCGGCGGCGACCTCACCCTGTACACGTCGACGCAGATCCCCCACGTCCTCAAAGTGATGATCGCTGTCACCCTCGGCGTCCCCGAGCACCAGCTGCGCGTCGTCGCTCCCGCCGTCGGTGGTGGCTTCGGCGCGAAACTCGACGTCTACGCCGAGGAACTGCTGTGCGTCGCGCTCTCACGCAAGCTCGGCGTGCCCGTGCGCTGGAACGAGACCCGATCGGAGAACACGGTCGCCACGATCCAGGGGCGTGGACAGATCCAGCACATCGAACTCGCCGCCGATTCGTCCGGCAAGCTCACGGCCGTGCGTGTCCGCCTCACCGCCGACATGGGCGCCTACCTGCAACTGATCACACCCGGCATTCCGCTGCTCGGTGCGTTCCTGTACGCCGGGGTCTACGACCTCCCCAAGGCGTACGACTTCTCGTGTACCGGGGTCTTCACCAACCTCACTCCGACCGACGCCTACCGCGGCGCCGGGCGACCGGAAGCGACGTACGCAATCGAGCGGGCGATGGATGCGCTGGCCGCCGAGATCGGTGTCGACCCGCTCGAATTGCGGCGTCGCAACTTCATCCGCAAGGACCAGTTCCCCTACGAGGCGTTCACCGGGTTGGTCTACGACTCGGGCGACCACGACGCGGCCGCCACGATCGCCGCCGACATGATCGACTACGCCGGAGTCCGTGCGCGGCAAGACACGCAGAACGTCGACGGTGCCACGAAGCGGCTCGGGCTCGGCGTGTCGAGTTACTTCGAGATGTGCGGGCTCGCTCCTTCTCGTGTGTTGGCGTCGCTCAACTACTCGGCGGGCGGTTGGGAAGCGGCGACTGTACGCATCCTTCCCACCTCGAAGGTTCAGGTCGTCACGGGCAGTTCGCCGCACGGCCAAGGTCACGAGACGTCGTGGTCGATGATCGTGGCCGACAAGCTCGGCATCGATCCGGCCGACGTCGACGTGTTGCACTCCGACACCGCAATCGCCCCGCTCGGGATGGACACCTACGGATCACGATCGCTGGCCGTCGGCGGCATCGCTGTGTCGATGGCGTGCGACAAGGTGATCGACAAGGCCAAGCAGATCGCCGCACATCAGATGGAGGCGAACGTCGATGACCTCGAGTTCGTCGGCGGCGTCTTCCGCGTGTCCGGATCACCCGACCGCGAGATGCCGCTCGCTGCAATCGCGTTCGAGGCGTTCACGGCCCACAACCTGCCCGACGGCCTCGAGCCGAACCTCGAGGCCCAGGTGACCTACGACCCACCGAACTTCTCGTGGCCGTTCGGTACGCACATGTGCCTCGTCGAGGTCGATACAGAGACCGGAGCCGTCGACGTGCTGCAGTACGTGGCCGTCGACGACTGCGGCAACCAGGTCAACCCGATGATCGTCGAGGGCCAGGTGCACGGCGGCGTCGTACAGGGTCTGGCGCAGGCGTTGTACGAAGGCGCCGAGTACGACTCCGACGGCAACCTGCGGACCTCCACGCTCGCGGACTACCTCGTGCCGGCGGCGAGCGACGTGCCACCGATCACGACCGGTCACTCGGTCACACCGTCGCCCACCAACCCACTCGGCGTGAAGGGTGTCGGCGAGGCCGGCACGATCGGATCGGCACCTGCCGTGATGAACGCCATCGTCGACGCGCTGTCGGGCCTCGGGGTCCGCGACGTGGCGATGCCCGCAAGCCCGAACACGGTGTGGAATGCCATCCACGCCGCTCGATCCACCAACAGCCCCAACGGAGGCACCCAGTGATTCCCGCCGCATTCGACTACGTACGCGCCGAGTCGGCCGAAGAGGCGATCAGCCTCATTGCGCAGCACGGCGACGAGGCCAAGTTCATCGCCGGTGGGCACAGCCTGCTGCCGATGATGAAACTCCGCCTCGCCCAGCCGAGCGTGCTGGTCGACATCGGCCGGCTCAGCGACCTGTCGTACATCCGTGACGAGGGTGACCAGATCGCCATCGGGGCGATGACGCGACAC
>JBGTEH010000071.1:0-2176 GCA_041747915.1 Ilumatobacteraceae bacterium | reverse complement strand
ACCAGACACCTGCGAGGTGAGATGCATCACATGGCTGTACCGCTCGAGCGTCATCAGTTCCTCGACGTCGACGGTGCCGAACTCGGCAACACGCCCCACGTCGTTGCGCGCCAGATCGACGAGCATCACGTGCTCGGCGCGTTCCTTGGGGTGTTCGAGGAGTTCGGCCGCCATCAAGCGGTCGTGCTCGTCGGTTCGTCCTCGTCGACGGGTGCCGGCGATCGGTCGCGACACCACTCGGCGGCCCAGCAATTGCACCATTGGTTCGGGTGACGAGCCGACGATCGTCAACTCATGGTGGCGCACGAAGTACATGTACGGCGACGGGTTCACCTGGCGCAGTACCCGATACACGTCGAACGGATCGGCGTCGAGTTCCAGGTCGTACCGCTGGGCGAGCACGACTTGGAAGATGTCACCCGCAACGACGTGATCCTTGGCGACGTCGACCGCACGCTGATACAGCCCTCCGGGCATCGACGAGCGGAGTTCCGGCAGTTCGTCGTCGGCCGACGGCGGCGCGACCGGCGTGTACGGCAACGGCGCCGCGAGATCGGCGACCGCCTGCAACACTCGCTCGACCGCTGCGTCATAGGCGGAATCGAGCCCTGTTGCGTCGAGCCCGAGCGTGGGGACGCTCTCGATCAGGTACACCCGCTGGCGCCAGTGGTCGAACGCTGCCAGTGAACCAATCACGGACATCACCGCATCCGGGTACCCGCGATCGTCGACGGGCACGTCGGGGAGATGCTCGATCTCTCGCACGACGTCGTAGCCGAGAAAGCCCATGATTCCGCCGTGCAGCGGAGGGAGGTCAGTGAACGTGGGGCTGGTGTACGTGGCGAGCATCGCTTCGAGCGCGGCCAGCATGCCGCCGTCGGTCGGTATGTCCGCCGGCAGTGCTCCATCGAGTTCGACCGCACCGTCGCGCAGCACGAGGGTGGCCGACGGGTTGCGCCCGACGAACGAGAACCGGGCCCACCGCTCGGCGCCTTCCACCGATTCCAGGAGGAATCCGGGTGCGTCACCGACGAGCTTGATGTACGCGGCGACCGGCGTTTCGAGATCGGCGAGCAGCTCGGTCCAGACCGGAACGATCGTGTGCTCGGCGGCGTGCGTGTGGAACTCCTCGCGCGTCGGCTGGAACTTCACGAGACCTCGGGCCCGAAGGCTCGGAAGAAGCAGGTCCGAGCACCGGTGTGGCACGCCCCGGCACCTTCCTGCTCGACCTTGAACAACAGCGCATCGCCGTCGCAATCGTAGAACGCCTCTCGCACGAACTGGCGATCACCGCTGGTGTCACCCTTGCGCCAGAGTTCCTGGCGGCTGCGCGACCAGTACACCATGCGGCCCTCGGCCAGAGTCATCCTGAGTGATTCGGCGTTCATCCAGGCCATCATCAGCACGTCGCCGCTCGCGACGTCCTGCGCGATGGCGGCAACGAGTCCATTACTGTCGTACATGACGCTGGCGAGTTGGGCGTCGCTGGGGTCGATCGTGGTCCCGTCAGGCATCGGTCCAGCCTACGGTGCGGCCTTGGCTCGGCTCCGACGAGTTGCGTCAGGCGACGACCGTCACGCAATGACCGTCACGCAATGACTTCGGAGATCTGGAACGCCGCCTCCGAGTTCGTGAAGTTCGCAATGTCGGCTGTAGCTTCGGCCGCTTCGCCGAGCGCGGCGCCCATGGCCTCGGGCGAGTCGAAGAACAGGTGGCCGATGGCGATGTACGGACCGTCCATTCCCGAGTCGATCTCCCACTTGGCGGGCTTCATAGTGCGGTCGACGATCGCCATGTGAGTGGTCTTGTAATAGTCCATGTCGAAGTTGGTGTCGTCAGACTTCGGGTACATCACACTGACTCGGATCATCGGGATCTCCTTGCTCGTCGAAGCCCCGACTGTAGGCGTCCGAGCGATCAGAGATAGAGCCCGGTCGAGGCCTCGATGCGCTCCGCGGCGACCGCGTGCAGTTCACGTTCACGCAGCATCACCTAGTCCTCACCCTGGACCTCGACTTCGTACCGATCCTCGGGGCTGAACAGCACCTTGTCGCCGACCTCGCACGAGCGCACGTTCTGACCCTGGGCCACGACGGTCGCCCAGATGAGCCGTTTCGCTACCTGGGCGGTCGCCGGGATGACGATGCCGCCCGACGACTTGCGCTCGCCGGCCTTG
>JBGTEH010000070.1:0-2764 GCA_041747915.1 Ilumatobacteraceae bacterium | reverse complement strand
CCACGACGGCAAGGCGCAGCAGCGGGGCCGCCGCAACCGCGGGTCCGACGCGCTCCGCCCCTGCCGGCGAAGTCACCACGAGCCAATCGAAGCTGTCGAGTCGCCTGAGCTGATCGGCCAGCGCAGCGCCGCCATCGAGCGGCTCGACGACCCGGATCAGCGGGACGTGGACGACCGTGGCGCCACGAGCGGCGAGCAACGCCGCCAACTCGCCGGGATGCTCGCGGGTCACCAACACGCGGGTGTCGGCGAGTGACCCCGTCATCCGATTGCCTCGAGTGCACCCAACGCCGCACGCCGCGCCACGTCGAGATCAGCCGCGGTGCCGGTGAGGCCCACGTCGGCCACGATCGACTGCCCGGTCGCCAAGTCGGCGAGGAAGACGTGCAGACGACCGTCGGCGGCATGGCCGCCCACGGGGAGAGAACAACCAGAGCCGAGTTGCGCGAGGAACGCTCGCTCGACCTCCACGTCGTGGCGACTCTGAGCGTGGTCAACCGCCACGAGCGCTTCGCGCGTGTCGCCGTCGTCGAGACGACACTCGATCGCGACGCATCCCTGGCCGACCGCGGGGACGAATGCGGTGACGTCGAGTCGTTCGGCGATGCGTTCGGTCATGCCCAGAATCACGAGCGCGGCAACAGCCATCACGATCGCTCCGTCGGAGGGGACCTTGGACAACCGGGTATCGATGTTCCCTCGCAACTCGACGAACTCGAGATCGGGTCGGACCCTCGACAACTGCGCGCGGCGACGCACCGATCCCGTCGCCACGGTGGCTGCCGGAGCAAGCTCGTCGAGCCGACATCCGACCAGTGCATCGGCCGCGTCGCGTCGTTCGCAGAAGGCGCCGATCACCAGACCCTCGGTAACCACCGACGGCAGATCCTTCGCCGAGTGCACCGCGAGGTCGGCGCGCCCGTCGAGTACCGCCAACTGAACCTCCTTGACGAACACCCCCTGACCGCCGATGACATGGAGGGGCACGTCGAGACGGGCATCTCCCGTGGTCTCGATCAGCACCAGCTCGACGGAGCGTTTCGTGGCCGCCGTGATCCGCTCGGCCACGGCTGTTGCCTGCGCTACGGCCTGTCGAGAGCCTCGTGTGGCGAGTCGCAGCGGCGCGCAATCGATACTTTCGCCGCCGGTCACCACAGCCTCATCCGAGGTCGAAGAGGTCGCGGATGGCCGCCGCGTTGCGCTCGCCCTGTGGGCTGCCCGCCTGAGACTTGAGACGCACCGACGGCTCGTGCAGCAACTTCGCCACGATCGCCCGCGTGAGGGCGTCGACCGACTCGCGTTGGCGATCGTCGAGTTCGCCCAGCCGGGCGCCGAACCGATCGAGCTCTTGGGATCGGACGCGTTCTGCCGCCTCGTGCATCGACGCGACGAGTGGAGCGGCCTGGCGCGCAGTGGACTCAAGGAGGTAGTTCTCGACCTCCTCGCCCACGATCGAGCGGACGCGTTCGGCTTCGCCGGCCCGATGCGACAGGCCACGGTCGGCCCAGTCGCGGAGATCGTCGAGGTCGGACAGCGTGACGCCGGCGAGTTCGACGACGCCGGGGTCGACATTGCGCGGAACCCCGATGTCGACGATGTACAGAGCGCGCTTCGAATCACGACGCGAATCGCTGACGAGTGAGCGAGTCAACAGCTTCTGGTCGGCCCCGGTGCCCGCGACGATCACGTCTGCGGCGGCAATGGCCTCTCCCAGTCGGTCGAACCCGACCGCCACACCACTGACCCGCTCGGCGAGCGACTCGCTGCGGTCGCTCGTTCGATTGGCCACGAGGATGTCCGCCCCGCCGGCGCGGTGCAGCGCGACCGCAACTCCTTCACCCATCGAACCGGCACCGATCACCAGGACCCGTTTGCCGTTCAGATCGCCGATCACGTCGGTGATCATCTCGACTGCAGCGTGGCTGATCGACGCGGTGCCCCGTGCAATGCCCGTTTCGCTGCGCGCCCGTTTGCCGGTGGAGAGTGCGGCCCGGAACAGTTGGTTGAGCGTGGAACGTGCGGCGCCTTCACGCTGCGCTGTCTCCCACGCGATTCGAACCTGTCCGAGGATCTCGCTCTCGCCGAGCACGGCAGAGTCGAGCCCGGCGGCGACCTCGAACAGATGAGTGACCGCTGGGGTGTCGTGTTGGCTGTAGAGATGAGGCGTGAGTTCGTCGACGGTGAGGTTGCCGAGTTCGCACAAGAGATCGCGCACGTCGCCGTAGGCCCCGTGGAACAGTTCGGCGACCACGTAGACCTCGGTACGGTTGCACGTCGAGAGCACCACCGCCTCACGGACGTTGTCGCGCTGGGCGAGCCCGGCCACCGCCTTGGCGACATGCTCGGGCGCGATCGTGACACGTTCGAGCAACGGCAGCGGACCGCTGCGGTGGTTGACTCCGACGACCAGGATCGACATGCAGATCAAATCCTACGCGGTCGCGCCGCTTCGTGGCTCGCCGGGCACGGCGCGCAGTCCGCCCGCCGGTGTGGCCGACGCTCGACGCTGCTCGTAGTAGCTGAGGATCTGCAACTCGACGGCCAGATCGACCTTACGGACGCTGATACCCGGCGGAACGTTGATCACCGTCGGCGCAAAGTTCAAGAGACTCGTGATCCCGGCTGCCACCAGTGTCTCGGCCGCTTCCTGCGCCGCAGGGCCTGGCGTGGCGATGACGCCGATCGAGATCCCACGCGACTGGACGACCTGAGCGAGTTCATCGATGTGACGCACTCGGACTCCGCCCACGACCGAGCCGACCTT